>DYSM01000042.1:10961-14239 GCA_020718265.1 Draconibacterium orientale
AAAAACTTTACAACTATACCTGACTTACCAATTCACTACAAAAGTGCTTGCCTCGGCACCGCTGCTTCTCGATGGTTTTGATTTGTCTTGCTCAACGTACTCGAAATACGAATCATTTGGCTTGAATCGTTTTGCCATCGACGCTATTATGCCTTGGTCAAACGTGTCGGGATATGGATTTTTGCACTCAACAACAGCGTGTCGTTTGGCTGCATCGAACGAAATTAATTTGTAATATCCAATTTCTCCGTTTCGGTGATTCATGTGGTAAGCCACGTCAATTACAGACAGAGCCGATTTTAAATCATTAATTTGCGGCGGAAAAACTGCACTTTCCGGAATTGCTTTTCCGATGGCATGCAAAGTCATTGTTCCGACTTTTTCGGCAATTTCCTTAAACGCATTCAGCCAGTTTTGCTGCGGATACCACGAATCTGCCAGAACATCTTTTATCCCGTTGGCTGCCAAAATAGACAAAATGAATTGTCGAAACGAAGGTTGCGTGCCATTTACGAACGAAGAAATTGTTTGTCCGTTCACTTCCACATTTGTGTCATACGCTTTGTAAAGAGCCATAAATATTTTTTTAAGGGTTATTCACATTGAAATTTTCAAAAATCAGACAAATAGTTTGATTTAATTTCTAAAAACTTGCACTGTAAAACTAAACAAAACTGATAACTAAAATATGTCGAAAAACATTATTTTTCAAAAAAGTGCATTTCTTTCATATATTTGAAAGATTTTCCCGGCATAAAATATTGAAGATTTTTCTTATTCGCAACAGCCTCACGAATAAAACTGGAAGAAATTTCAATTAGAGGCGCGTGAACAATTTTAACATTCTGATGCGTGGAAAGTTCGGGCAAAGGTTCGCCGGGTCTGGGATACACATAAATTTGAAAATCGCTCAAAATCAGCTCAAAATTCTTCCATTTGTGTAAATGCACCAAATTGTCGCCGCCCATTATCAAAACAAACTCATGTGTAGGATATTTTTCTTTCAAATACGCCAGAGTATCAATAGTATAGGATGGTTTTGGGAGCGAAAATTCGATGTCGGACACAAAATATTCCGGATTATCGCCCAAAGCTTCGAGCAAAAGCGCGTAACGATGCCTGTCTGCTAAGAGCGTATCCCGCTGTTTAAAAGGATTTTGCGGACTTATGACGAACCAAATTTTATCCAAATCCGTATATTCACGAAAATAATTCGCAATCATCAAATGTCCGTTGTGTACAGGGTTGAACGAGCCAAAAAACAGTCCGATTTTCATATTTAGTGCTTGTAAGAAAACTCTTAATTTATTGAAATGCTTAATGTTATTGAGATATTTCGACTTGAATATTTATGAAATTCGATTGAAACTAAATAAAAACAAATAATGACTACTTTTTGACAATTGAATGACCACTAAATGACATTAGATGCGATTGAAATAATGACATTAAAATACACAATACCAATTGTTTACAGGTTTTCTGACAACCACTGTTTATTTTATCTCAAAATCGAACATTTTTCTATCTTCCAAGAACCCTTCAAGCCTGTTGCCGATATGCACCGCGCCAACGCCGACAGGCGTTCCCGTATAAATCAGGTCGCCGATTTTTAGCGTATGAAACTTAGAAATGTAACTGATAAGTGTATCGAAACCAAAAATTAAATCCGATGTATTTCCGCGTTGCACGGTTGCGCCGTCGATATCCAAATGAAATTTCAAATTTGATAAATTTTGAAAGTCAGAAACGGGCAAAAATTCGCCTACAGCAGCCGAGCCGTCAAATGCTTTTGAGATTTCCCACGGCAAGCCTTTGGACTTTGCAACACGCTGTAAATCACGCGCTGTGAAGTCAATTCCAAGTCCGATATGGTCGTAATAACGATGCGCAAAACGCTCCTCAATATGTTTTCCGACTTTTGAAATCCGCAAAATTAGTTCGGTTTCGTAGTGCATTTCTTTCGAGAAATCAGGCAGATAGAACGGTTTGTTATTTAGAAGCAATGCGCTGTCCGGCTTCATAAACAGTACCGGTTCCGTCGGCATTTCGGCGTTCATTTCCTTGATATGCTCAGCGTAATTTTGTCCTATACATAAGATTTTCATGGTGTTACGATATTAAAAATTTGTAACTTGAAATTGGAATCTTGAAATTTGAAATTTGACAAAATCAATAGGTTATTGACTTATGTCCAATGACTTATGACAAGCTATACATATATTTCTGTAATTGTAAAAACGGCCAAAACAACAGACGCAATTCCGTTTGTAGTAAAAAAAGCCAGATTGACTTTGCTCAAATCGTTGGGTTTCACTAAGGTATGTTGATACACGAGCGCGCCGGCGAACAAGCCCGCGCCTACCCAATACCACAATCCGAGAAAATCGTCGGCAGTATGTCCGACTGCAAACATCAAAATAACAGCAATTGCGTGCAATATTGTGGACAAAACCAAAGCGTTTTTCTTACCCAAAAGCACCGGAATCGACTTTAGATTTTGTTCTTTATCGAAATTTTCATCCTGAAGTGCGTAAATAATGTCGAAACCCGTAGTCCAAAATAATACAATGAATGAAAAGAGCAGCGGAACAAGCGCAAATTTCTCTGTAACAACCAAATACGCACCAATCGGCGCAAGTGCCAAGCCCAGACCTAAAATCAAATGACACAACCAAGTAATGTGTTTAGTGAAGCTGTAACCAAGCACAACAAGCAGTGCCACAGGCGATAACCAAAATACCAGCGGATTGATAAGGTAAGCCGTGAAAATGAAAAGTATCGAGTTCAAAATCACGAAACTAAGCGCGGCTTTTGGCTTAATTTTTCCGGCAGGAATTTCTCGGTTTGCCGTACGCGGATTGAGCGCGTCTATTTTGCGGTCGTTCCAACGATTGAAACCCATTGCTGCGTTCCGTGCAAAAATCATTTCTAAAATAACAAAAACCAATAATTTCCATCCTCCGTTTACGAACGACAAATCGGTTTCGTGCACTGCCAGAAAAAAACCGATAAACGCAAACGGCATTGCAAAAAGTGTATGACTAAATTTTACGAGCGTAAAATAATTTTTAAACATCGACAAAAAATTTTCACAAAAATATTGATTTTGTTCGATGTTTTGAAAGATTTTTCAATCAATTCAAAAAAAAATGCTCAACAAAGATATCTCTTGTTGAGCACGATATTTATGTAAAACTGTAACGAAAAAAACGATAATCAAAAATTTCAAGTTTCAAATTTCAAGTTTCAAATTTCAAGTTTCAAATTTCAAGTTT
>DYSM01000383.1 GCA_020718265.1 Draconibacterium orientale
AAATCATTACATATTTAATTTGTAAAATATAGATTTACAATGCTTTATGTTCTGTTGTCTGTAATCTGATGTCTTAAATCTAATATAATGACCACTGAAAGACAAAACATTCGCTGAAAAAAAAGTCTATAATTTGTCTAAAATCAGAGACTTACAAGTATCATAAAAAAAATAAATTTCTTGATTAAAATGTTTTTGAAACAAATAAAAAAAAAACGTATATTTGTAGTAAAATCAAAACAAAATGAAAAAGTTTATTTTTTACGGTATGGTAACGCTCGCGCTCGCTTTTGCGATGTCGTGCACACCAACCGACGATTTCCACCAACTGAGACACGAAACTGTAATTGCCGAAATTACTGCCGAATTGCCGGAAGGCGATTTGAGTTACAAAACCACGCAACCCGTAAATGTATCGGTTTCGTTCAAAAACCATTCGGGCGAACCCTTACAACGTGCTTATGTTGAAATATTTACACAAAGCCCTTACAACGAAGAAGGTCTAAAATCCGACCTTAAACCTCTGTTTAAAGGCATGACAGACTCCAACGGTAAACTTTCAACCTTGCTTACCGTGCAAACTTATGTAAAGGAATTGTTCATTTGCCCCTCGCATGTAGGCATTGCAAACGAATACAAAATTCCGATAACCTCGCCCCGAAATGTGCTCAAAATTACGCACGAACCACACAATTACTCTGCCTCACAAGCTGTTACGGCGGGCATTAAAACAGGAAACCTGAATACACTCGGAGCTTGGGACGCACAAGGTGTTCCGAATTATTTATTCGGACAAGATGAAATTACCTCCGAATTTTTAAGTCTGGTTACAGCCGCTTTGCCCGAAAACCATAATCTTGCACTCACACGTCCCGAACTTTTCAGCCCGACTGCTTGCACAAACATTATTTTACAAGACGAAGGTGAAGTTTACATCACATTTTTGCATGAAGGTGCGGGGTTCAAAAACACATTCGGATTTTATACCTACGAAGTGGGAAATGCACCGCAAACAGCCGAAGATATTGATAATTTGACAATTATATTTCCGAACGCCTCGTATGCAGGCAGCGGCGGCGGCTTATACTCGGGCGACAAAGTATTGCTCGGAACATTTCCTGAAAACACGGTTATTGCTTGGTTTGTAGCCGCTCAAGGCTGGACAACAAGCCCCGTAGGTACGGGTGCATACAAAGTGTATTCGGATTCGTATTTGAATCCCGAAAATACGCCTGATTTACAACAACATGCCGTAATGTTGCACGACCAAAATACGAACCGATACATTATCGGATTTGAAGATTTAAAACGCAGCTATTCAGGTTGCGATAACGATTTTAACGATGTTGTTTTTTACGCCACCGTTACACCCGAAGATGCCGTTTTGGATGATGATATTATTGATATTCAAGATCCTATAGATTCTGACGGAGACGGTGTTACGGATGATAACGACGATTACCCGAACGACCCCGAATTGGCGTTTGACAATTACTCTGTAAATTCGACCCTCGCGTATGAAGACCTGTGGCCCTCCGAAGGCGACTATGATTTTAACGACTTGGTGCTATCGTATCAATTCAACCAAATTACAAATGCCCAAAACCTTGTGGCTAAGATAGATGCAAAGATGTCCATACGTGCCATCGGAGCCGGATTCCACAACGGATTTGCGCTTCAGATGCCGATTGCGCCTACACTCATCGCATCAGTTTCGGGAGCAGAGTTTAGTCCGGATAATTATTTCAACATTGCCGGAAACGGAACGGAACTCAATCAAAATCAAACAGTTATACCAATTTTTGACGATGCTCAATACTTTTTCGATAACAGAGGCATGGTTAATGTGCACCGCAACTCAACATTTGTGCAGCCCGATACTTTCAACCTCAGTATCGAGCTGTTGCAACCTGTCTCTTTGAACGATTTGGGAAATGTGCCATACAATCCGTTTATTGTTAAAAACGGTGACCGCCGAATCGAAATACACCTTTCCGGCATGATGCCCTCAGCGTTGATGAACACCGCACTGTTCGGCAGTTCCGACGATGACAGCAATCTCGAATCCGGCAGAAGCTATATTACGCAAGAAGGCAAACCGTGGGCGATAAACATTGCAGGCGAATTTTATCACCCCTACGAATCGGTAAGAATTGAAGAAGGCTATCTGAAATTTCAGGAATGGGCAAATTCCGGAGGCACACTTTACCAAGATTGGTATCTTGACTTGCCCGGCTATCGCAACATGTCGCAACTTTATCCGCAACCCTAACAAGCTAATTTCCTGATATTTGCAAATTTTAGCTAAAACAAAAAATGTATTTGTATGACAATGCAAATACATTTTTTTTATTCCAAAGTGAAATAATGTTTGTAAAAAAACGTGTAAATATTTGAAATTATGTAGTATTTATAAGAAAACATGTAAATATTTGAATTTATGTAGTGTCATGTCAAGCCTCTTCTGACGTTTCCATGTCCCGGCGGACGATGGAAAGTCTCTACTGACCTGCATTCGTCCGTAGGACAATGTAGCGTCATTTCAAAATTGACATGACAGTAGGTTGTAGTCATTTTTTCAATCGAATGTTTTGTCATTTAGTAGTCATTCAATGGTCAAAAAGTAGTCATTCTTTGTTTTTTAATAGTTTCAATTGAATTTCGATTGAATTTCAAC
>DYSM01000043.1 GCA_020718265.1 Draconibacterium orientale
GTTTTGTCATATAGTGGTCATTCAATTGTCAAAAATAGTCATTCATTGTTTTTTTTAGTTTCAATCGAATTTCTACGGTATTTCGACAGAATTTCTTAAAACATTCAAGTCTAAATTTTACTATATCGTTTTGTATTTCAAAGTGTTATGAGTTTTCTTACAAGGACTGTATAATTGTCCTAATTTCATGCAAAAAAGTCGGTGATGCGTTTGCTTCGCCGACTTTTTTGACTTACCGTAATATCTTACTGATTCTTACCGACAAACGACAGAATTCCGACCGCGCACGTTTTTTGGTCGCCGAAACCTTCTTTCCATTTTATGGAAACGTAATACATTCCGGAGCGACGGCAAACGTAATCGTTCACGTTGCGACCTTCTTCTGTTTTCAGCCACGGATTTTCTTCAGGGTGTTGTCCGTCAAAGAGTGTGAGTTCCACTTGACTTTCCAAACCGGGCGGTGTGCACAGAATGAAACGGTAACGGGTGCCGCTGTTCAAAACCACTGTCCACTTCGTTCCGGGATCGACTTCTCCGGCTCTGAGTTTGTTCAGTTTCGTGTTGAAATCGCGCAAATATATGGCGTTGCCTCCGTCGGTGGCGCATTTGTAAACCATTTGTTGCTTGCATTGTGCTTCGGCACGTTGCATTCCGGCAAACCCGATGAGTATGGCTACGCTGATGATGGCTATGGCTATCTTCTTCATGTTACAATGAAATTAGTTTGTTACGAATCTTTTTAATGTTCTCTGTTATTTCGGTATATTGTTCGTCGGTCATTTCTACTACGGTTTCTTCGCCCGATTCTGTTACTGTTACGCCGTCTTTATCGACATAAGTTTTTGTTTCGCCGGGTTTTGTAGTAATTGTAACCCCTTCGTAGGCTTCTTTAAGAGCATCGAATTCTGTAATGAGGTCTTTAAAATGAGGTCTTTTTTCAAAAAATTTAAGAACGAAGTACAAATCGCTTAGAATATTTTTTTGGTCGCCTATTTTGTCTCGCATTTCTTTTGTCTGCTTTAGCTCGCTTACCGCTGCGGCGAGATAAATGCCTTCTACCCACACGCCTGTAACCATAAGCGCGCTTAGGTCGCTGCGTTTGGACGCGCGCAAGTGCTCATCCATGCGGTTGTGGCTGCTTACGGACATGTACATGAGCGAATCTAAGTTGTCGCTGCTGGTAGCCAAGCGTTTAAGTGTTTGAAAATCAAAAAATTGATCAACATCCAAATCATCGGCTAATTTTTTGATAGAAGTCAGATATTCGATAATCGTATTCGTTTTCTTGTAAACATTCAAATAGCCGAGATCCGCGCTAAACATTCCGAGTCCGACAGCTTTTTTAAAATTTGAATCGAAATTATCCGATGCACTTGTCGGCACTAATATTTTTTGAGAATACGGAATATCCATGCTTTCGATGGATGCAGCCATTTCGATAGGAGATGAGAATCCTGCGATAACCTTATTTATCGCGGTTGGGTCGATTTCTGCTTCGACAGTTCCGTCATTAATGACTTCGTCCGGCACATCTACTTTTGTTTCGCCGCCGCAGGCAACCAGTGTCAGCAGCGGAAACAGCAGGAGATAAAGATATTTTTTTGCCATGTTTTTTCTTCTTGTTTGTTTGACTTTATGCCTCAAAGATACAAAAAAAGGTGTATCAAAAAAATCTACTTAAAATTTCGATAAAATTATTCGTCAGCCTGCACTTCTGTATTTTCTGCTTCTGCTTTGGTTTTCAAAGATTTAGCGGGCGTTGATACAATTTGTTTTTTCTTTGATTTTTTAAATATTTTTAATTCTGATAACAAATCGATGCCTCGTCGGAGGTGTTCGAAATACAACGGCGGATACAAAATTATCGACCAAAGCCAAATAATGAGCAGGTTGAACTTGTATGTGCTGTAATAATTTCCCATAAAATATTTGTGCGGTGCGTAAAAATGCGCGCGTATGCCTACGAAATTAGAATCGTCGGGTTCCATAAAAATGGGTTCTTGCTGACGGACTAATTTTTCTTTAAAACGTAAGATTTTGTTTTTTTCATATACGTTGCGCACAATATCGTCTAAATGTTCATTTTGATATTTATTTCGCATTCGCACATAGTATCCTTTTGATTGCGAATTTTGGTAATCTTTGATTCGTTCCTTGCGGTCGTTGGCTTTTGTATAAATTTCTCTGTACAAAATATCCCACGTATCAAGGTGTTCGCGGAGTGTTTCGCCGGCAAATTCACGTTGGTAATTTTCCAACGTTAGGTTGTCAATCACTTCTTCGGGCACTGTGAGCATACTTTCATCGGGCACGCTGTATGTGAATTTGCGCTCGTTCAAAAGTACAATTAATTTCTGAATTTCTTTGTTTTCTTTGGCTGCTTCGTGGCGCAACATATCCAATTCACCTTGTATGACGTTGTTTGTGGAATCGACTTTTGCTCCGGCTTCCATTTCTTCGTAAGCTAAGTCTATCATATCCAAGCTGCTGACAAGTTCGGGCAAATAGCTGGTTTGCTTGTAATCGGCATTACTTTTCAGTTGATCTACTTCAAAATATGTGGTTTGAAAGGCATTTTCTTTAAATTGATAAACCATTAAAGCCTCATACGCCCAACGCGAGACCATCAAATCGGCTACAACCGGAACTTTATCCACGCTGCCAATGGTGCGATTCAATTTGTTGAAGCTGAACATAGCACCGCCGAGCGACATTTGCGGAATGAGCAGAAGCGGAATAAGAATGTAAATGGTTACTGCTGAATTAAATGCGGCGGAAATGTTTAAGCCCATCATGTTGGCAAACACAAATACGGAAAATAAAATCATCCAATATTCAAAATACATATCGCGTACGCCGAGAATCGTGTTGCCTATCAGTATAAATAAAAAGGCTTGTATGGCTGAAATTAATGTGAGAATTGATATTTTGGACGTCAAATACGCCGAGCGACTGAGATTCAGGAATTTCTCGCGTTTGAGAATCTTTTGGTCTCTAAAAATTTCTTCGGCACTCACGGTCATTCCCAAAAACAGCGCAACCACAATACTCATAAAGAGGTATGGCGGAATATTTTCGTTGTCGTAAAAAATGTAGTCTTTCGAGGTCGGGTCGGCAATATAGCGAATCAAAAATGCCAAAATAAAGCCCAAAAGCGGGGCTTCCAACAAGTTCAATATCACATATTGCTTGTTGCTGACTTTGGAGAGAACATCGCGGATTGTAAAAATGCGCAGTTGTTTGAACCATTTCGGAATGCTCAGCGTTTGCGGCGGATCTTCTTTTATTTGTTCAACAACATCGTTATCTACACGTTCTTTGTAGTGGCGTTCCCACTGCAAAGGTTTTATTTTGCGCTCGTCGGTGTATTGTCCGTATTCGTCAACGACCTGAGCTTCAATAATATCGAAAATAATTTCGGGTGTAACGTTACCGCAAACGGGGCACTCGCCCACGCCGCTGTTTATTTGGTTGTCAATGGTTTTGAAATACATGACAGCTTCCACCGGGTTTCCGAAATAAATCAGATAGCCGCCCGTGTCGAGAATCATCATGCGGTCGAACATCTTATAAATGTCGGACGACGGTTGGTGGATGACCACGAAAATGAGTTTGCCTTTTTGGGTAAGCTCGCTGAGCAAATCCATGACGTTCTGCGAATCGCGCGACGATAACCCGGATGTGGGTTCGTCCACAAACAGAATTGAAGGTTCTCGAATGAGTTCGAGTGCAATATTTAATCGTTTGCGCTGTCCGCCGCTGATGGTTTTATTGAGCGGATTTCCGACTTTTAGGTCTTTCTTTTCAAATAAACCTAAGTCTTTCAGCGTTTTATAAACGAGTTTGATAAGCTCGTCTTCCGTGTGGTCTTTAAAACAAAGCTTGGCATTGTAGTAAAGATTCTGAAAAACAGTGAGTTCCTCTATCAAAAGGTCGTCTTGCGGAATGTAACCGATAACGCCTTCGAGTTTGTCGTGTTCTTTGTGTAAATCTAATCCGTTGATGAGCACATTGCCTTTGGACGGCGCATTAATGCCCGAAAGACAGTTTACGAGCGTAGTTTTTCCCGAACCGCTCGCGCCCATAATTCCGACGAGCTTTCCGTGATTGACTGAAAATGAAACATTTCGTATGCCGATGTCGCCGGTTTTGAACTGATATTCGATGCTGTTTACTTCAAATGACAGTTTTGAGACTTCGGTATCAGACATGTATCGTGCGACTACATCGCTGTAATACAATGGTTTACCTTTTGGAAGTTTCACAGTGCTGCCGGGCGCAAACAAATAGATGCGATTGACGTAAACGCCTGTGCTGTTGAGGAATAAATCTTGCTTTCCTGTATATTTCAGGAAATACAATTCCGCACTTTTTATATGCAAAATCACGACACTGCCGTGGAAATTTTCGGTCAGAATTTTTTTGCTGATTTCGCCGGTGTAAGATGCTCCGTTGGCAAGTAAAATATTCTCAAAATCGAGTTCTTCGGGTTTTTCGCGTTGTACGAAGTGCTGAATTTGTGTAAATTCTTCTGTATTGATTTTGAATGCTTTACCGACAGTTTCTATGATTTCCATGCGCTGTTCGGTAAATTTCTTCTCGGCATTTACCAATTCAAACACGCGCACGAGCACGATAACTTTTTGCGGATGGGTCAGTGTTTTGTTGATTTTTCGACAAACACCCATGACACGCACGGAGTCGAGCACGGAAACTTCTTTGGCTTTTCCGGAGTCGGCTTCTTCTTCTTTGTCTTTCTTTTTAAGTTCGCGTTTGCGTTTGCGTTCTTCGTCTTTTGCTTTTTGGGTAAAATCGTCTAAGTACAAACTTACCTGCTCCTCGCTAAGTTGCGAGCGCAGGAAAGTTTCTACGAATTTAACTTCTTCGGTTTCAACGCCTTCGTCTTGCTTGGCGATGATTGCGAAGAGTTGCATCAGAGCTCTTAATATCTCTTCACTCATGGTTTACTTTTTTACCCAAAAATTACACTTTGGCAGTGGTTTAGTCCAAAGAGTAGCTGACTTGTTCAAACGGCACTTCAACGATGTCGGCATATTCTTCGCCGGCTTCTTCCATGTCTTCGTCGTCGTCGGGGTAATGCCAACGAACGAGCACTTCGTGTCCGTCATCGTGAATGTCTTCGAGTTTGAGCAATATATCCAACAACAGTTTTGACGATGCGGTGTTGAAATATTCTAACTTGAAGTTGAACACGGTTTTCGGAAGCGGTGTTGCAGCATACTCGTCCAACCATTCGAGAATTGGGTCATAGAATGCAACCACATCTTCGGGCAGCGAGCGTCCGGAGATTTCCATATACGGTGTTTTTGCATCTAAGGTAACTTGTGGGGTATCGTCCGTACCGGGAATTTTGATAACTTCCATTGTTTAATCTGTATTAACGTTATTTTTTCTTGATACTGTGGATGTGAGGACAAAGAATGAATTATCTTCATCAATTTCGAGAAAGGAATACACGAGTTTTTCGCCCGTTTTTCTGGCGATGTCTATGAACCCGAGCCCGGCTCCGCCTTTTGGCGATAGTCTTCCTTCGCGCATCTGCTGCTTGTAGAGTTGTTTCAAGCCTTCGGGGTCGAGGTTATTTATGTTCTCAAGCATTTTGCGCAGTCCGTTTACTTTGTCGGATTTGATGAGGTTTCCGGTGGTGATGTTGTATTCTTCTTCATCTTTGCTCACCAAGAAAATGCCTCTGCCGTCGGTAGCGGTGGTTTCGGTCAACCGAACTTCTGCGTGTTTGCTGATATTTTGTAAACACTCGACCATGACGTGAAATACCTTTTTTTGCACAGAGCTGGGGTCATTATCCAAGGTCATGTTGTTCTCTGCCAAGGATGTAAAAGCTTTTGTAATCTGGTGTGTGATTTCGCCTTCATACGCCAAATTGATATTATTCTTTTTCATCTTGACATAGAAATCATAGACAAAGTCCAATGAGTTCTGTTTGTCAAATTTTTCAGCCATAGTGATAATGTATGAGTATATTATTACTGTTAAAATTCTATTCCTATCAAGAGGATATCGTCCACTTGTTTTTGTTTACCTTTCCATTCGGCAAAATTATTTTCAAAAAAATCGTGATATTGTTCCATATTCATTTCTGCATTTGTTACAATATTATCGCGTATTTGTGTTGCTTGATATTTTCGACCTTTTTCGCCTCCGATTTGGTCAGGTAAACCGTCCGAAAATATAAAAACTTTATCTTTATTTTCAATTTTTACTCTGTGTGTCTCAAAATTATCCTCGCCGCGTTGTTTTACCGGAATTCCGCCTACGGCTTTTGGCGTACCTTTGTATTGCGTAAGTTCGTTACCCTTAACGTAATACATGGGTCTGTGTGCGCCGGCGTACTCCAATTCGCGTTTTTTGGGATTTATTTTACACAATGCAACATCCATGCCATCTCGTGCGTTTGCGTCCGGAGAATCTTGTTTTAATGTAATTCTCACTTGTTCGTGCAGTTTGTCCAAGATTTCGCCTGCGGTATAGTCGTCTTCGTGGTCCACAATGCTGTTCAAGATAAAATAGCCGATAAATGAGAGTAGCGCGCCCGGTACGCCGTGTCCCGTGCAATCGACAGCGGCAATGAAAATCGTATCGCCTTTTGAGAAAAACCACGGAAAATCGCCGCTGACCACGTCGCGCGGTCTATACATGATGAACGATTTGGGCAGATACCTTTTTATATAGTCGCTGTCCGGAATAATTGCGGTTTGAATCCGTTTGGCGTAGTTGATACTTTCGGTAATACTCTTATTCTTTTCTTCAATTTCGAGTTCGATTCGCTTACGTTCCGTGATGTCGTGTGCCACGTATAGAACGGTTTCAAGTTCGTGCTCTTTGTTGTATTCCGGAATCGCATTCAGGAGTACGATTCTTAAACCGGTCGGCGTCTTGAACGTAGTTTCGGCATCAATTTTCTTACCTGTTTCTACAACTTTTTGCAAAATTTCGCTCAGGAAATCTTTTATGCGTGTGTCCACATTTATCAATCCGATGGAACTTTCGGTAACTTGGGCTTGAGTTAAGCCTAAGAAATTGTAAATCTGTGGGTTGGAGTAATAAATTTTGCCATTCGGACCAATTCGCAAAATTAAATCGAGCGAATTTTCCGACAGGGCTTGCATTTCCCCGCTGAGGCGTTGCGCTTTTTCGGCTACTTTTCGCACCGTAATGTCGCGCGTGTTGAACAAAATACCGCCGATTGCCGGGTTGTCTATCAAGTTCCGACCGACGGTTTCCAACCAAAGTACTTCTTTGTTTTTGTTTTCGTACCGATATTCAAAGGTTTGAACTTGTGTAGGCGATTGCAATAATTTGTTAAATGCTTCACGCAGAACGGATTCGCCGCGCTCAAAGCGGTTGTGCCCCACCATTTCGTCTTCGCCGAAACCGAGAATGCTTTTGACCGAAGGCGAAACGTATTGCACAATGCCGGTTCCGTCGTAAATCGTAATGACTTCCGATGCGTTTTCGAGTAGTGCGCGCAGACGTTTTTGTCCGCGTTCAACCTCGGAAATTTTGCCGGCAAGTTCCTTGTTGGATTTCTCAAGCTCAATTTGAGTAAGCTTCATTTGCTCGGCATTTTTACGCAGTTCGTCCTCATTCATACGAAGTTGAGAAGTCAATTCGCGCGATTCGCTCAACAATCGTTTGGTCTGCGTATTCGCTTTTAAGTTAAATAAGGTCTGTCCGATAATTTCGCTCAATTCCTGAAAAAGCGTAAGCATTTGCCCCTGCATTTCGGATTCCAACGACGCAATTTCGATAACGCCTTGAAGTTGGTCGTTGCCAATTAAAGGTGCTATTAGAATTGTTTGAGGCTTTTTATCGCCCAACAAACCTGAGGTTATGGAGAAATAATCGTCCGGAATTTCTCGTCTGTAAATATATTCTTTCTCAAAAGCCGCTTGCCCGATAAGTCCCTGCCCTATTGAAAACTCTTGCTTAACGTATTTTTTGCGATTATAGGCGTACGTTGCCATGTTGATGAGCTTATTTTTCTCATCGTCATACACATAGAACGACCCTTGTACGGCTGTGCTGTAATTTACCAAACTGACCATGAGTTCGTACGCCATGACTTCAATTTCATCGCCTTTGCGCAAAATACTGTTGGAAATTTCCTTTCCGCGCGTAATCCAGTTGAGTTCGTTTTCTTTTTTGTAGGTGGACAGCAGGTTGTTACGCATGATGAGCAACGATTGTCCGAGTGTGTCGTCTTTTGAAATATTGATGTCTTCGCCGCTAAATTTTCCTTCGCCGATTTGCTTGGCAAACAGGGCATTGTCTTGAATCAGATGGTTTTTTTCGTCAATTACTTTTTGGAGTTTTTGATGTGTGCCTCCGATATTTTTTGCTAAAAGAAACGATGTAAATCCGATTACAATCGGAGCTAAGTCAATGATATAGTGCGTAATACTCTGAGCGTGCATCTGGGCAATGCCGGAAATGCTTACGGGAAATTTGCCGGCTAAAAATTCGGCAGTCCAAGCAAACAGCGGAAATAAAATTCCGAACGCGGCACCGCCAACCGTGTATCTTCTCACGGTGTCTGTTTTTATTCTGCTTGTATGGTTTAATATTTTCGCCATTAAATCAATCTGTTATGCTATTGCATCTAACCATTCGTTATATTTTTTGTCGCTTTCGGTTGCAAATTTTACATCCAAACGTTGTTCGGTTTCGTAATAAAAACGTAACCTGTCCATGAGTTTATTCTGCTCGTTAAGCATTTCTTCCATGTTCAATTCCATCAGATATTCCTGCTCTTCTATCGCTGTTTTTTGACTTAAAATTTGTTTCTCTGCTTGTTTTTGTTCCGAAATATCATTTGCCAAAAATACAATTTTATTTATTTCCTGATGCTCATTTTTTACAGGCGTGAACGATGCCGACAGCCAAATTGTTTTTCCTTGTGCATCTGCAAGTTCAATGCCGGTTTGAAACGGTTTGTCCTCCAAAATCAATTTTTGCGACAGATTTGAGAAATCTTTGATGATATTGTCATTGAAAAAATCACTTATGTTCTTAGTTTTCAGTTCCGTTTCATTGCATCGGAATGCACTCACGAACCGTTTGTTTGCGGTAAGTAATTTGCCTTTGGCAGAAAATTCTGCTTTTATTAAATTTAAGTCAATTGCAGATAATAAAGCACTGACTTCAAACTCTTTATCCTTAATTTCTTTCTGTGTTTCAATAAGTTCTGTTAAATTGCTGCGCATGTCGCGTTCGTGTTGCGCAAGCAGGTCTGCTTTCTCAATGGTTTCTTCTAAAAGTTTTACGTTTTTAGTCTCTGTTTCAATACGTTGAGTGATGTCGTTTCCTAAAAACAATATTTTTGAAACTTTGCCGGACGCATCTTTTACGGGTGTAAATTGTCCTAAAATCCAATATTCAGATTTGTATTTAGACACTAATTTCATCGTTACTCGTATGGTTTCACCTTCAATCACTTTCTTGAAAATATCGTCCGGGTCTTGTTCTATTTCTTTAAAGTATGAGAAAAATTGCTTTCCGTCAATCTCGTCAAAATGATAATCAGCCTTAGAGAAAAATTGACGATTTGCAGATATAATACGCTGTTTTACAGACAGTTCCGCACTTAAAAGGGCTTGATCCAGAGCAGATAAAAGTGCGGTCATTTCGGCATCGTTTTTTTCGGCTTCGGCTTTTGCTTTTTGCAGTTCGCGTATGGTTTGTCGCATTTCAGCATCGCGTGCGGCAAGTTCTTCCGATTTTTTTTGCGATTCGGCAAGCAGTTCCGAGGTTCGTTCACTGATTTTTGCCGATTGTATGGTTGCGGCTATGCTTTGTGCTAAATTTTCCACAAAATGCACTTCTTCTTTTTTGAAACTTTTGAAAGTTGCAATTTCAAAGACCCCGAGCAGTTCCGTTTCCGTTTTTAGAGGCACGATAAGTAAACTTTTTGGCGGAGCTTCGCCCAAACCGGACTCAATTTCCATGTAATCGCGGGGCAGTTTGTCGAGCCAAACGGTATTTTTTTCCAAAGCAGCCGTGCCCACAAGTCCGTTTCCGAAGGCGATTCGTTTTGTAAAAAACTTTTTTCGGTCATACGCAAATGCCGAAATTAAGTCAAGGTATTTTTTCTCATCTTCTTCAGTTTTTAAAAATATTCCGCCTTGTGCCGCGCCCAAGAAAAGCACCAAATTCTTGATAACCGTATCGGCAAGTTGTTGCACGTTCGTTGCAGATACGCGAAGGATTTCATTAAATTTGGTTTGCCCTTCAATCGCCCAGCGGCGTTGGTCTTCCGCAAGCCGAGATGCGACAGCTTCCGATTCGCCCTGTGCTAATTTGTCGCGCAGGTCTATTAAGCCTCTGTCGAGGCGACTTTGCTTGTTGTAATATTCTAATTTAGAATCGTAAATACCTTTGCCTAAGTTTGTTATGAATAAAATAAAGTCGTGATGTTTGCGTTTGAGCTGATTCAAATTTGTAAAAACCGGCGTAAGTTCGTCCTCAAATTCATAGCTTGTTTCCGAACCAATTTCGCTTTGGGTAAGTTTCTCAATTTCTGATGAAACAAATTTGATATTTTGTAAAACATGTTTCCGAACAATTCTTAGCGACGCTGCTGCAAACAACGTAACCAAAAGCATCGCGATTCCGAAGGCGATGTTACGCTTAAAATTATAGTTATCAATTCGGGTTTTATAGAGCGATGCAAGTGCTAAACTTTTCTGAATCAATATTTCAGAGTCGTTATTCAACGTTTCGACAGCTCGTATGACTGCTGTATTTTTTACACGCTCCACAACCGTAACACTTTGATTTACACCACTAATAACAGTATCTTTTTGAGATTTGATGACCGAAAAAGCCGATTGCCGCACGATGGTTTCTAATGTTTTTTTGAATCCGTACCAATAACGTTCTGTTTCGTTGGTCAATTCTAAAACATCTTCACCCGGAAACGGCAAATAACTTTGGTCTTCATACTGTGGCGGAATCCCTCCGTTTTTCAGAATTGTTAAGGTAAAATCAATCAAACTTTCCGATTCTTGTATGTTTTTCTTTGAAATTGATTCTTGAGTAAAGATTTTTTCTGCATTTAGCAAGATAGAATTTGTTAGTGCGTTGTTGCGTTCTATGAGGTTTATCGCTTTTTGGTCAGTTTTTGATTTTCTTTCTAAACTATTATCAATCAAGTAAGTAATGATACCCGTTGCTGCGATGAGCGTTACGAATATCAATAACTTTACAAAGATTCCGGTGGACTTTTGAACCATAGATTTGTATTTCCCGACTAATTTACTTGCGATTTAGAACCTCCAAATATAGAAAAATTTTTAATTCCAAAGAAAAAAAAGAGTAAGATAAACTTTACTTTACAATTTATTGATGAAAAAGTTCCGTAAGAAGTTCCGTATAATCATCCGACAAGTAGTAACTTGCAAGTGCAGCAAGTCGTTGAGCCAATTGCTGATATTTGAACTTTTGTTCGTTATCGGTTTTGTCCAAAACTGCCGATATCGGATATTGAGACATTTCTAAAAACGCTTGGTGATAAGCTTCGCTTGTTTTTAAAATTGCACTAAGCGATGCAGCCATGTTACCGGCAAAAATCAAGCCCGAACGGTCAGCCGTGTATTGCAGCAGTCGAGATGCGCCAAGTAGTTTGTATTCAGAAAGTTCCTTTTTTGACGCATGATTTTCCGATTTGTAGAACGCGCCGACGGCAGCCACACACCCAAACACATCGCCGGCTTGGTTGGCTCGGCACGCGGCATGCACTGCGGTTTCCAATGCCGAAAGGCTGCTCATGTTTTCGGCGCCGTCGTTATCGATGCCCGATATCGGAAATTCATTCAAAATGGTATCTGCGAACATTTTTCCTCTGTCGGCAGCATTGCGCCATGTATCAGAAGCCGTTAAACGTGTGTGATTCAGCTTAATATGACAAAGTTCGGATGCAAGCGCGAAGCGTAATTCCGCCGAATTTAACATCAACGGTGAATCTGCTCGCAAAAACGCTTCGCCAAGCATGATAAACGCAGGATTTCCTTCATATCCAATAATATAGCGAGTTTTATCGCCGCGTGCAACGTAAAGTTCGACATCGGGCAATACAAATGCTTTTTTGAGTTCGTTTATGATTTTAAAAACACTATCAAAATTTTGTGTTCCAATGAGTTCGCCAAATGTTTTGATTGTTGAAGAATCGTTTATTTTTTGTTTTTCCAGCCATTTTTGAACCGAATCGAAACTTCCGTTTTTCCTCAAAAATTGATGGTTCAATTTTTCTTTTAAGGATTTTTCCGTGAAACTGCGTTTTAATTCACCGATTGTCGGCTCGGTTTGAAGAAGCGGATTGCTGAATAAAACATGTAAATCATTAGCTGATTGATGTTTAGGACAGTCCGCGCATTTTGCAAGTTCTTCCAAGCGTTGCAAATTCACGGCTTGCAATTTTGCGAGTTTCAACAGTTGCTCTTGCGATTTGTGCCCGGCTTTTGCCAAGGTTTCGTGCATTCTTACGTGCAACAATTGTCCCATTTGCGTGCCGGAAGGTGCAGTTTCGGGCGACGAGAGCATGTCTGAAATACTTTCATCGGGGCATTTTGCCAAATTGTCAGTCAAAATCTTAATCGCATCGTTTTGTTTCCCAATTTCGATGAGATAATTGCAATAGCGCACATCGAAAAGCATGGTTGCAAACGCATCATCAACTTTGTCGTAAAATTCGTCTCTGACTTTTTTGTAAATCGGGGCAATAGACTCTTTAATTTGTTGATTTTCAGAGAGTTTCACAAGTAATTCAGTTACGATTCCTTTGTCTGCTGCCGTCATTTTCCACGCTTCTGCGGTTGAAAATAAAGCCTCAACACTTTGCGGTTGTTTGGCAATTTCACGCAAAGCAAACTCAGCCGGGCGAAAATCCGATTTTTGTTGTGTATAAAGTATATAGGTGTAAAAAAATTGTGCAGATAAGTTTCCCGTCATCGAAACGTAGAATTGAAGTTGTTCGGCTGCAATGTCTTCATGTTCGCCCAGAAAGTTAAATTTTGCAGTTTCGGGTAGGCGTTCGAAGCCTGTAAGTTTCATAATTTCAAGGGCTTCGGCAAAAAGTCGGGCATTTGTGCGGCGCGTGGTCCATTTGTGGTCTCCGGCTTCGAGTGTGTCGCGCAAAATGCCGCGCGAACGCTTAATTTCCGATGACGGAGCTTCAAAAAACACAATTTCATTTTGCTTATCAAACCCAACCATGTAGTAATTTTTCGTGGTCAGCAAAAAATAGGACGACACTAATGCGTCTTGCGGCAGTAGCATCGGCAAGGTTTTTATTTCGGAAATGCGCAGTTTTGCCAACAATAGTTCATCGGAATCGGTCGATGTGAGATACCAAATTTTGAAATTTTTCGGAAGTTCGTCAATCAGATGATTTTCCTTGAAAAACGTCGGCGGAGTTTGGTTTTTTGTAACCAAATTGTAGATATAATCTTCGGCAAAATCTATCAATTTATCTTCTTCCGAACTGCTGAAAATTGACTTTATACTTGAAGCCCAAGTGCTTTCGCGGTCGTTTCCGGTGCGAATGTGCATGATAAGTTCGTTTTCGTTTTGGAGCAGAAATAAGCTGTATGTTTCGCTCAGTCTGAGTTTGTTTTTCAGCACGGAATGCTTGACGTAGCTGATTTGAAACAGATTTTCGTCGTGTTTTACGGTTTGTGTATCGAAATTGAATTCTTTTTGCAAAAATTCTTTCAACACCTGTATAAATACTTGTAAATCAAAGTCTTTTGGCAAATATGTAACATAACCTTCCGCCAGCATTATGGCAGTTATGGTTTCTTTCGGGGTGATTTCCTCCAAGGTTTTGGATTCGAGTTTTTCGAGCTGCAGCTTTTTTCGCTCGACAACAGTTTTAAAAAATTGGTTCATATCTGCCTGATTTTGCCGTAAAAAATTGTCCGAAGATATACATTTATATTGAAATTTCGGTAATTTTTTGTCTAAATATCTTTTTGAAAAGAAATAGGACTTCTATAAACATCTTTTTTCAGAACCACAAAATACAGGGATTTCCGACATCGTGTTTGTATGAAAACGTGTAAATATTTGATTTATGTAAGTTGTAGTCATTTTTTCAATCGAATGTTTTATCATTTAGTAGTCATTCAATGGTCAAAAAGTAGTCATTCATTGCTATTTTTTTTTAATC
>DYSM01000384.1 GCA_020718265.1 Draconibacterium orientale
AAAATGGCTATAATTTACATAAAATCAAAGATTTACACGTTTTCTTACAAACACTGCTTACCACTTTTTGCAGGACTGCATGATAATCAGTTTTTCATGAAATACTGCAAAGTTGGCAGAAAATAAAACTCTGCCGAAATTACAAAAAAATTGTGTTTCTCCGAAAAAAAAGAGACTGCCTTGTTCTGACAGCCTCCTGAAAAGAGTAGGCAAAATTTTAAAGAAAATCGGATGCACATTATGATATCATGCCAAGTGTTTGTGCATCCGAGTGTTGCAACGGAATATTTTATAATCCGTTGCCAATTTTCAAACCAAAAAAGACTGTTCGCGGGCGGCTTGGTCCATAAATGAAACCTGCATCGCGGTTCGCTCCTTTATCAAAGTCCGATTGATAACTGTTTGTGATATTTTGAATTCCTCCGTTGAGTTGCAACGTCATAAGATTTCCAATCTTAATATCGTATGCTATTTTAAAATTCAATTCAAAAAAGGTATTGCTCATAAGTAAATGGTCTTCGGCAATATATCCGGCATAATGCGGCACATACATGCTTCCTGTATAAACACCTGACAATGAAGTATTTAAAACTGAAACAGGCGCGTAATTAAGTGTAAAATATCCATAATTGTCCGGCGTACGAAACATGTTTCTGACGGCTTGTAGTTGTTCGCTGTCCGACCATTTTTCAGGCAGAACGTACAGACTACGTTGTGTTGTAAAGCCGAATTGACCTTCAAATTTTCGAGAAAAAGCGATTCGAGCTTCTGAGTTTATGCCATAAACTTCGGCGCCTGAGCCGTTCCTGCGTTCGACAAGCAGATTTCCCTCCGTATCTGTGCCTATTTCTTCATTCACAAACACATCAAATAGCTTAGTGTAAAACCCTTCGGTCATTATATTTGCACTAATGCCCCAGAAATTGACATAGTAATCCAGCGATGACGAGACGGAATGGGACGATTCCGTGCGCAAATTCTCGGCAAGACTGATGAGCATAACCTCGCCGTTGACGGCTGCGATGTGCAAATCTTCGTCGAAGGCTTGTGGGGCACGAAAACCTTTAGAGTAGGTAACGCGCGAAGTCAGGTCTGTTGTCAGTCTAATAAGAATATTTGCGCGTGGGCTGATAATGAGTTTGTTAATTAAATTATGTTGGTCCACTCGTGCTCCAAGTAAAAGGTCGGTTCGTTTGGTTTTCCATTCATTCTGTGCAAAAACAGCAAACACATTAATCGTTTGTTTTAAATCTCGGTTGTAACCCGGCATTACATCGTGCAGACTGTTGTATTGGTGTTCTGCCCCTGCGGTAAAATTTGCCGGCACAAAAAGCAAATTTGAAAAATTGTAATGAAATTGTAAGCCCGAAACGGATGCAATATCGCTGGTACGCCCGTAAGCATTTAAATCTTCGCCTGCACCATAGTAGCTGTTTCGCAACGTATGCTGTGCCGACGTGAATACATGTAGTTTGGATTTGTAATTTCGAGATAAAAGCGTATAATTTAAACCGCCGGCATTAATTTTATGCTTTACTTGTTCTGTTATATCAGACTCATGCGGTTGAAGTTCAAAATCGTTGCCGCCTCGTCTGTATTCGTTAATATTGTGATACTCAACACCAATTTTGGAGTAAGCAGTCGTTTTGTAAAACGAACGAAACCCGAAGCTGTTGTTTTCTATCAAACCCAATTCGGAATAACTGTCTGCATTTGCATCGTAAACTTCTCTGTTTCTGTTTGAACCAAAAAATGTGACTCCGCCTTTTAAATCGTCTGTCAGCACCGACGCATTAACATCATTTGAAATATCAAGGCTGTTTTTTTCCACTGCAGCAACGTTGGAACTCAACCTAAAACCGTTAAACTGCGGCTCTTTGGTGATAATATTTATAGTGCCGCCAATTGCATTCGAGCCAAAAAGTGCCGAGCCGCCGCCACGCATTACTTCGACACGCTCAATCATACTTACGGGCATTTGTTCAATACCGTAAACGCCGGATAAGGCACTGAAAATCGGGCGACTGTCGATAAGAATTTGAGAATATGGTCCGTCCAAACCGTTTATACGAACTTGCTGAAAACCACAATTTTGACAGTTTGTTTCTAAACGTAAACCCGGTTGAAAACTCATTGCATCGGCAGCACATACGGAGTTTGTACGATCGAACAACTCTTGATTCATTGTATTAATAATCACCGGCGCATCCTTTCGGTTGGATTCACTTCTGTTGGCACTGACAACAACTTGATCAACTGACACAGCGTCATCAAAGATCTCAAAATTCAATTCTTCAGAATGATTTTTAGAAATCTCAATTTCTCTGTCGATTGTCTTGAACCCAATAGCTGATACCTCTATTGTAAATTTCCCTTCCGGAAGATTAATAAACCGATAATGCCCTGAAGCATCAGTAATTGTGCCTAACATAGTGCCTTTAAGCGAAACCTTTGCGAACGGAATATGCTCATTTCCGCACACTACATGCCCAAAAATGTTTGCATCTGTCTGAGCTTGTGCAACTAAACCAAGTAAGTTTGCAAATACTAAAATTAAAATAAACCTTTTCATTATCTTATTTTTTATGAATTTATCCGGATGCAAAAGTAGAGCCTCTATTTTGCACCCACAATCCCTAAAGATTGGGATATTCTTCAAAAAAAAACAGA
>DYSM01000385.1 GCA_020718265.1 Draconibacterium orientale
TTGCCCATGAGTTTTCAACTTGTTTCAGACTATAAACCCACAGGCGACCAGCCCGATGCGATTCGGCAGTTGGTTGCAGGCATTCTTGCGGGCGACCAATATCAGATTTTGCAAGGAGTAACCGGCTCCGGCAAAACATTCACGACCGCAAATACAATCATGCAACTCGACCGACCGACCTTGGTTCTGAGCCATAATAAAACGTTGGCGGCGCAACTTTACGGCGAGTTTAAAAGTTTTTTTCCGAAAAATGCCGTCGAGTATTTTGTGTCGTATTACGATTATTATCAGCCCGAAGCGTATATTCCGAGTTCGGACAAGTATATAGAAAAGGATTTGCAGGTAAACGACGAACTCGAAAAATTGCGCATCAGCACCACAACGGCGTTGCTGTCGGGTAGGCGAGATATAATTGTAGTTAGCTCTGTATCATGTCTTTACGGTATCGGAAACCCAGACGACTTTCACGAAAACATAATTGAACTGAAAGTCGGAACGAATTATGTACGCAATAAATTTTTGCGCGATTTGGTTGAATGTCTTTATTCACGAAACGACATAGAATTTAAACGCGGAACATTCAGAGTATCAGGCGATACAGTGGACTTGTATCCTGCGTATGCCGATATTGCCTACCGAATTTCATTTTGGGGAGATGAGCTTGACGAAATCCGAAGTTTCGACCCTGTTACGTCGGCGCAAGGCGAAACGCTTGATTATCTGCGCATTTTTCCCGCAAGTATTTTTATGACCACCAAAGAACGGTTGAACCGTGCAATGGATGAAATTGTCTTAGATTTGGGAAAACAAGTCGAATTTTACAAGCAAAATGGCAAACATCTTGAAGCAAAGCGTATTGAAGACCGCGTAACGTTCGACATCGAAATGATGAAAGAGCTTGGCTATTGCCCCGGAATTGAAAATTATTCGCGTTATTTTGACGGTCGTAAACCCGGAACACGTCCGTTTTGTCTGTTAGATTATTTCCCGAAAGATTTTATTACAGTTATTGATGAAAGTCATGTAACTCTGCCTCAGATACATGCGATGTACGGCGGCGACCGTTCGCGCAAAGAAAATTTGGTCGAATTTGGTTTCCGTTTGCCGGCTGCTATGGACAACAGACCTTTGAAATTTAATGAATTTGAGGAACTTACAAAACAAACCATTTATCTCAGTGCAACGCCTGCCGATTACGAACTGCAACGCTGCGGCGGCGTAATTGTGGAGCAAGTCATCCGCCCTACAGGTTTGCTCGACCCGCCGATTGAAGTGCGACCAACTCTGAATCAGATAGATAACCTGACGGAAGAAATTCTGCTTCGCGCCGCAAAAGACGAACGCGTGCTTGTAACTACGCTCACAAAACGTATGGCAGAAGAACTTGCAGCGTATTTTGATAAAATTCGCGTGCGCTCTCGCTACATACATTCCGATGTGGATACGCTTGAACGCGTGGAGATTATGGAAAATTTGCGTCGCGGAATGTTCGATGTGCTCATTGGCGTGAATCTTTTGCGCGAAGGTTTGGATTTGCCTGAGGTGTCGCTCGTTGCGATTTTGGATGCCGACAAAGAAGGTTTTTTGCGTTCGGCGCGCTCGCTCACGCAGACTGCGGGTCGTGCCGCACGAAACTTGCACGGACTTGTAGTCATGTATGCCGACAAAATCACAAAATCCATGCAACAAACCATTGACGAAACCAATCGCCGCCGCGAGAAACAGACGGCATACAATATTGACAACAACATATCGCCCCAACAAATTACTAAGAAAATTGGCGGAATGATAGACCGCGATGCAAGCCATCGGGAGTCGAAATCGTATGAAGAATCAGCCGTGAGCATTTCCGTTGCCGCCGACCCGGTTGTAAAATACATGAGCAAAAAGGAATTGGAAGCCGCCGCATTGAAAGCCGAAAAAGCGATGCACAAAGCCGCAAAAGACCTCAATTTTACCGAAGCAGCGCAATTTCGAGACGAATGGCTGACGTTGAAAAAAATGGCAGAAAATAAATAGTGTTTGCAAGAAAACGTGTAAATATTTGAATTTATGTAGGTTGTAGTCATTTTTTAAATCGTATGTTTTGTCATATAGTAGTCAAAAAATAGTCATTCGTAGTTTTGTATTCCGTATCAATTGAATTTCTACGGAATTTCCAAATACATTCAAACTGAAATTTTGTTATATTTAGTGTTTGTAAGAAAACGTATAAATAATTGAATATGCGTAAATTATAGCTTTATTTTCAATCGAATGTTTTGTCATTTAGTAGTCATTCAAAGGTCAAAAAGTAGTCATTCAAAGGTCAAAAAGTAGTCATTCTTTGTTTTTTAATAGTTTCAATTGAATTTCGATTGAATTTCAACTGAATTTCTAAAAATATTCGGAACGAAATTTTGTATCCACTCAAAAAAGTATGGTAAAATTATATCTTCCTAAATATCAACAAATTAAAACGGGTTAATTTTTATAAAATCATACAAAAAATAGCATATTTTACTAAAAAATGGCTTGTTTTAGCTCTTTTTTAGATAAAAAACAAGATTTTGACAATTTATAACGTTGTAACTATCTGATTATCAAATACCATACTTTTTTGAGTGGATACAGCCAAACAACCTATATGCTTGATTATCAGTGTTTTTGAAAATATTTTATAATTT
>DYSM01000386.1 GCA_020718265.1 Draconibacterium orientale
GTTATTTTATCAACCTTTCAGCCGTTTGTCGGGCGTTTGCGTCGGTTTGTTGGTAGTCTGTGAGGGTGGGCGAGGCGATGTATTCGGAGGTTTCAATTGTGCGTTCGATGATGCGGGCGATGTCCAAAAATGAAATGCGGTCGTTTAAAAAAGCTTCAACGGCAATTTCGTTGGCGGCGTTCATCACGCAGGGCATATTGCCGCCGAGTTCCATTACTTCAAACGCAATGCGCAAATTTGGGAAAAGTTCAAAATCAGGCTTTTCAAATGTAAGTTGCGGATAATCGAAAAAGCTGAAACGTTTCATGGTGTTCGGCAAACGGTCGGGGTAGGCGAGGGCGTATTGAATGGGCAATTTCATGTCGGGCAAACCGAGTTGCGCCTTTACGGAGCCGTCTCGAAATTGCACTGCAGAATGTACAATGGATTGCGGATGTACCACAACCTCAATTTGTTCGGGTTTAAGATTAAACAACCATTTTGCTTCTATTGCTTCCAAACCTTTGTTCATTAACGTGGCGGAATCAATGGTAATTTTTGCGCCCATGTCCCAGTTCGGGTGCTTAAGGGCTTGTGCTTTGGTTACGGTTTTTAAAAACTCGGCTGATTTTCCGCGAAACGGTCCGCCCGATGCGGTGAGGTAAATTTTCTCGATTTCGTTTCCGACTTCACCCGTAAGACATTGAAATATAGCGGAATGTTCCGAGTCCACCGGAAAAATATTTACGTGGTGTTCGGCAACGAGTCTCGAGATTAAATCGCCGGCAACAACGAGCGTTTCTTTGTTCGCCAATGCTATGGTTTTGCCTGATTTTATGGCATTTATCGTAGGCACAAGTCCTGAAAAACCAACCATTGCAGTAAGCACGATGTCAATATTTCCGTTTTGCACAATTTGCGCAATGGCATCTGCGCCGGCGTACACTTTTATCGGAAAATTTGCCAAAGCTTGTTTAACTTTCGGATACAATGTTTCGTTTCCGATAATTACCGTATCAGGTTGATATTCAATAGCTTGTGCGATGAGCAAATCGGCATTATTGCCGGCAGTAAGCACTTCGGCAACAAACGAATCGGGTTGTTCCGAAATCACTTCCAGAGTTTGCGTTCCGATGGAACCCGTTGAACCAAGTATGGCGATGCGTTTTTTCATGTGTTTAAAATTTGTATATGATTGAAATTAAGGTGTTTAGCTTGGAGACTAAACGCTGTCTAATGTTGTATTTGCCATTTTTTTATCATGCCCTTGTGCCTAACACGGCTATTAAAATCCGTGATACATCGATGTTTCATATAATTTCGATATGTTTTTTTTTAATGTAGTGTCATGTCAATTTTGAAATGACGCTACATTGTCCTACGGACGAATGCAGGTCAGTAGAGACTTTCTATCGTCCGCCAGGACATGGAAACGTCAGAAGAGGCTTGACATGACACTAGTTTGATTAAACTTTTTAGGTGGGTTGAAAAAGTGGAACTTATTCATAATCATATTGTTCCGGAATATCGCCGGAAATATCTAGTAGTTTCGTTTTTTTCATTTTTCGAACACCATGTTCTATTTCCAACAATTGGATATTAAACGTCCAATTAGCTCCAAAATCATAGGTGTAAATCATCGTTGAGCCGACTGAAATAGGTAACTCTCCGATAGTAATATCTTCTGTAGTCGGAGGCTCTGCATAATCAATGGTCGGTGCTCCATTGTAGCATATTTTTGCGCCCGAATTACTTTTCATTTCTACGGTGTACAAATGGTCGTAATCAAAATCTAAACTGTCCAAAATAAACTGGCAAAGTGAGTCTAAATCCGCATCTGAAGAAATTGAAATTTTCAACTTCACATTGTTATATTTTAAAGAAACCTGAAAAATAAAATTTGCATTTGAAACTGTTTCTTTCTCTACATTAAGATTATTTACATATTTTGGAAATAATCTTTTTATGTCGGTTTCAAATAAAATATTTTTGTCTTCGATATCTGAAAAAATAAAACTTATGTTTTCAAAATAATGATAGGCAAGTAAAATGGATTTATTAACAGTTATATTTACGAATTCCCAATTCCCATCATTATTTAGTCGTCCTGAAATTCCTATAAAACCAAATAGTTCTAATGCTGAAAGTATTATTTTTCCGTCAAAATAGCTATACAAATAATCCGTTTTTTGAATATTGACGATTTTTTTTGAGGCTAAATCTTTTATAATTAAAATATGAAAATCACTTTTTTGTTCGTTTAACGGTTCGAGTGAGAAATTAGTGATAAATGGTTTTAAGATGTGAAAATACTGTTCGGTTTTATTTAACGTGTTCCATTGTTCATAAGTTTTGGGTTCGATGGTCAAGAATTTTTTTGTTTTTTTAGCTTCTATTTTAGTTAATCCTGAAAGACGCAGTAACAAAAACAGAGCTAACACGTTAGGATACGATTTTGCGAAAACTTTGGGCTTGTTATATTCAATTTTATGTGTTAAAAATGCGTTTATTTCCTTAAAAACGACCGGACTCAAGACATCATTTGCTGTTAGCGGAATTTTATTTTCGATAAGATAATTCAACAAAAGATTAAAATCTTGAACGATGCCTGTATTTTCGGCATCGAAGTTTGTCAGTATTTCTACGTCCTTTTTTGAAAATATTTGCGTCATTTTATTATTGA
>DYSM01000387.1 GCA_020718265.1 Draconibacterium orientale
TGATACGCTTGAAAAAATCCAACAACTTGTCGGACAAATTCCAAAGGTCATAAAATAATGAAAATGATTAAAAAAAAATAAATATAAAAGAATGAAAATCAAATTTTTAGCACTCACATTATTTTTTTTGAGCTTGACTTTTTCATTGTCAGCCCAACTTGTAAACCCTGTAAAATGGACGTTTTCCGTAAAAGCGGTGAGCGAAACGGAAGCGAAATTGGTTGCAAAAGCGACTTTGGATAAAACATGGCACGTGTACGGACAGTTTTCCGAACCTGCCGGCGGAATTCCTGCAAAATTTAGCTTTGAACCAAACGCAAAAGCCTATAAAACAGTCGGAAAGGTTACAGAATACCCGAAACCGCACAAAGAATATGACGACATTATGGGCGCAAACGTGCAATATTTTGAGAAAGAAGTTTTTTTTACTCAGAAAATAAACGTTTTATCCGAAACTGATTTCACGATAAACGGCACATTTGAAGGTCAAGCCTGCACGGAAGAAGGCATGTGTATTCCGCTCAATGCCGATATGGAATTTAAAGTCAAAGGTTTAGCTAATTTGAAAGCTGAATTTTCCGTAACCGATTTGAAAGATACGACTGATATTGCCGTAATTGACTCATTAACAAAAGTTTCCTCAGATTCAAACAGCGTTGTTGCACCCGTTGATACTACAAAAGCGGAAAAAAAAAGCAACGGCGGCGAAATTAATTCCGCAACCAAAAAAGAAAGTCTTTGGGGCTTGTTCATCGCTGCATTTGTGGCAGGTTTAGCGGCTTTGCTCACGCCTTGCGTGTTCCCGATGATTCCGATGACCGTGTCGTTTTTCATGCACGACACAAAATCAAAGGCAAAGAGTAGGGCAGAGGCTCTGTTTTTTTCGTTCTCGATTGTCGCAATTTATACCATTATCGGCACGATTGTCGCTGTGGCGTTCGGTCCGGCGTTTGCCAATTGGCTGAGCACACATTGGATACCTAACGTGTTGTTTTTCATTATTTTCATGATATTTGCAGCTTCGTTTTTCGGCGCATTTGAAATTGTTTTGCCTAATTGGATGGTTCAAAAATCGGAGGCACAGGTGGACAAAGGCGGCAAACTTGCGCCGTTTTTCATGGCTTTGAGTTTGGTTGTAATTTCGTTTTCGTGCACAGGTCCGCTTGTGGGAACGGTGTTGGTTGAATCTGCCGGCGGCGGATTTTTGAAACCGATTATCGGCATGATGGGCTTCGGTTTGGCATTTGCCATTCCGTTCGGAATTTTTGCATTTTTCCCGCATTTGTTGCAAAAAATGCCCGAATCCGGCGGTTGGCTCAATTCCGTGAAGGTAGTTTTGGGTTTTATTGAAGTTGCTTTGGGCTTAAAATTCCTCAGCATTGCCGACCTTACTTACCATTGGGGCTTGTTGGACAGACACGTTTATTTGGCGTTGTGGATTGTCATTTTCTCGCTCATGGGCTTGTATTTGTTGGGAAAGCTCAAATTTTCGCACGATTCCGATTTGCCTTTTCTCAAAGTTCCGCGCTTGTTTTTTGCAATTTTCACGTTTGCCTTTGTGGTTTATATGATTCCCGGCATGTTCGGAGCGCCGCTCAAATTGCTGTCGGGATATTTGCCGCCAATGAGCACGCACGAATTTGATGTCGCAAAAGTTGTGCGCGAAAATTCCGGAAATTCCAAAGTAGAAGGTTGTGAAGAATCAAAATATTCCGACAAACACGAAATGCCGCACGGTTTGAGCGGATATTTCGATTTCGACCAAGCACTTGCCTGCGCGAAAGCCACGAATAAACCAATTTTGGTAGATTTTACCGGTTATGCCTGCGTGAATTGCAGAAAAATGGAAGATAATGTTTGGGGCGAATCGCAAGTGTTACCGCATTTGAAAGACGATTACATCATCGTATCGCTTTATGTGGACGACCGCACGGAATTACCTGAATCCGAATGGGTTACATCTACTTATGACGGAAAAATAAAGAAAACGCTCGGCGCAAAATATGCCGATTATCAAATTTCGCGCTTCGGAATGAATGCTCAACCGGCTTACATTGTTTTGGACGCAAATAACAATGTGTTGATGAAAGACCCATACTTTTACAACCCCGACCCGGCGGCTTTTGCCGATTATTTGAAAAAAGGTGTGGAGATTTTTAAATCTTCTTCAAAAAAATAGTCCTGAAAATCAATATTTTAGAAAAAAAATGAAAAATATTTTAAAAAAAGATGAAAAAAAATTTGTTAGTTCGAAAAAAGTTCTCATCTTTGTAGAGCAATAACGCACTTAGTTATTGTAATGTGTTTTTTTCATAGTAAGTTTTAGGTTAGTTGTTTTTTAGTTTTAGGCGGTCACTCTGACCGCCTTTTACTTTTATAACAATTCCGATTCGCGTTCTCTGCGAATATGTTTTTTATCAGGCTTTTAGAACTGCATTTTTCTCTTGAATTTAGAAATAGTGCTTGTAAGAAAACTCATAACTAATTGAAATTATTTACGTTATAGCGAAATTCCGTTCCGAATGTTTTTAGAAATTCTGTTGAAATTCAATCGAAAATCAATTGAAACTATTAAAAAACAAAGAATGACTACTTTTTGACCATTTAATGACTACTAAATGACAAAATATTCGATTGAAAAAATGACTACAACCTACATAA
>DYSM01000388.1 GCA_020718265.1 Draconibacterium orientale
ACTGTTCATTGTTTACTGATAACTGAAATTTTATGCTGAAACTTTACATTTGTTCTGTTATTTTTTCATTATCTTTGCCCGCTATGGCACAAGAATCTATCTATAAACGTTTTACAGCATTGCATTTTCCGGTAAAGTTGTGGGTTTTGACGCATCCTTTAAAGGCGCAGACTGCACTCGGAGTTTCTACAGAAGTGAGCGAAGAAGCAGTTCGAAGAACCGACGACCCCGATTTTGACGGCGATTATGCCGGCGGACAAGTCGATGCGTTTCGGCATGTGTTTTGGATGTCGTACATGGCGAGTGTCATAGGCGTGCGACCTGCGCGCAGCTTGGGACGCGCTTATGAGAGAAGCAACAAAATAGACTTCAAAAAAAAACTTTTGGAAGATAATTATTTGCCCGATTTTGTTACATCCGAAATGGATTACAGAAATAACGAAGTCGGACTAAAAATTTTCATGCAATTTCCTGATAATCAAAAAGATTTCTATATTGAAAATAGTAAAAAAGCAGTACTTTCCGGCGAAGCATCTATTGTAAAAAAAAATTCGGAAGGCAAATTTTTGACCTACGAAAACAGAATTATTTCGGAAGATGAATATCTTGGTAAATGGTTCACACCCAAAACTTTAGTAAAATCAAATTTTGTAAGACCATGACACGTTATACCGTATTTTTAGTTGTTTTGATATTTTTTTCATTCCAAAAAATATTTTCGCAAACCAAAGAAGAACAGTTACTTACGGCTGCTGAAACTTCTTACGAGCGAGGGGTTTTTGATTTGTTGAAAGAAGGTGCAAACCCCAATGCTGTAAACGATTATGGTGTTTCGGCACTGATGTTTGCGACGGATAACGGCAATTTGTACATCGTAAAAACCTTGCTGTTGTTCAAAGCGGACGTTTCGCTTGCGCCTTACGACGGCACAACTGCGCTGCTGGCTGCAGCAAAAAAAAATCATGTCGAAGTTGTGCAACTGCTTTTGGCTGCCGGCGCAAACCCGAATATTAAAGATAATCAGGACTATACGCCGCTTTATTATGCAGTCGATTTTGGTTTTCCGCTCATGGCGGATGTGTTGTGTAAAGCCGGCGCAAACCCGGAAACGCCGTGCGATAATTACACGCCGCTCATGCTGGCTGCTTTGCATTCGGATGTTGAAATAATGGATGTGTTGCTGCAAAATTCTGCAAACGTCAATGCTACAGACATTTGGAAAATATCGCCGCTGATGATTGCTGCTCAAAAAGATTTGACTTCTGTAGAATTTTTAGTCAAAAACGGTGCTGCTGTTGAAGCTCAAAATGCTGATTATCTGATAGCTTTGGATATTGCTGCCGCGAACGGGAAACTTGACATCGTAGAGTTTTTGCTCGCAAACGGTGCGCGACCGCACACGATAAACGGAAAAACAACCACACGCTTACTTGCCGAAGGGAACGGACACACCGACATTGCACGCAGATTGTCGCAACCTGATGTAAAACAGCCGTTTAAACCTGTTTTTGCCTGCGGAAATTTCGGGTTTTCCGAACATTTTAACCATACCGATTATATGCTCGGATTGCAAGGCGGATTCAGCGAATTGCTTTGGAATCTGGATTTTACAGTCGGATACCATATTCGCCCGTATCGAAAAAAAGTGTTGATTCAAGAATCCGAACATTTTTATACACAATACCGTGCAAGCGGAAATGAATTTTTCTGTTCGGCACAAAAGAAATTTGCATTTAAAAAAACTTCAGGTAAAGAGTTTGGCATGTTCGTCGGCGGCAAGGGCGCTATGTATTTCGGCGGTTACAGAGGCGCGGACGAAAATTATTTTATGTTGAAACCCGTGCCCGAAATCGGAATTTACAAACAAAATTCAGTCGGACGTTTGAAATTCTCGTACGAATATGTTACTTTTGAGCCGACAAATTTATCGGCACATATTCTTGTGTTCTCCTATGTGTTTACGGCAAATTACGAGCTGCCTGCCACACTGAGAACATCAAATTATTAAAAATGCAATTCAATTTTGAAAAAGAAATATCGAAAGAAGCTTTAAATGCTTTGCCTTTGGTGCAATTTTCCGGAAAAATTGTAACCATTGATACTATTGCCGAGGCAGATATTGCTGCCGAAAAACTTGCAAATGAGCGCGTTTTGGGATTTGATACGGAAAGCAAACCTGTATTTCAAGCCGGCGGACGAAACAGAATTGCATTGCTGCAACTTTCAACCTTGGATACGGCATATTTGTTCAAAACCATAAAAATCGGCGTACCCGATTCGGTAAAAAAAATATTATCAAACCCGGAAATAATTAAAGCCGGAGCCGCTGTGAAGGACGATGTAAACGGCTTGCGCAAACTGAAAAGTTTTGAACCCGCAGGATTTGTCGAATTGCAAAAATTATCGTTAAAATACGGTATCGAAAACAATGCTTTGCGCAAAATGGCAGGCATTGTGCTTGGGTTTCGCATCTCCAAAGCCGAACAACTTTCCAATTGGGAACTGATGTTTTTCACGGAAGCCCAAAAACGTTATGCCGCAACCGATGCGTGGGTTGGTTTGCTCATTTACAGAGCTTTAGTGTACGGCGAAAAATTTGAGATTTGAAATTTGAGATTTGAAATTTGAGATTTGAAATTTGAGATTTGAGATTTGA
>DYSM01000389.1 GCA_020718265.1 Draconibacterium orientale
AAAAATCGGTACCCATCGAAAATTCAATCAAATTATTCAAAAAGAAAATATTTTCGTTTTCCGACGAATTATTGATAAATACCGGCAAATTTCCTTCACTTCGGTTGCTGAGATAAGTGGGCTCAAGATATATACCGTCGCTGATGTACAAGCCTTGTATGTTGAAAATATCACGTAATTTTTTTTCAAGGTAGCATGTTTGTCCGGTGAAATTAATATCATATAACATCGAAGTACGATATACAACGAAATCATCATATATAGATTTCAAATACGACATTATCAGCGACAGCCACGCAATGTTGCGAGGCTTCCGCAGTTGTATCGGGAGCAGATTTAGAATGATATATCTGAAAGTGATATTAAACATCTGCGAGTAACTCTAATGTTAGATATTCGTGGGCGATTGCGGCGTAACCGGCTTTGGCAATAAAAAAATCGCCTACCGGTACGAACTCTGTATCGGGTTCGTTGTAATTTTTATGCTCCACAGATACAATAATTGGGTTCACCACGCCGGCAACTTGCTGTACGCGGTCGATGAGCTTTACGGGTATGAATTTTCCGTTGAAAACAATGTTCGATATATAGTCTGAAATGGCAAGTTTGATATTGGTTTCGATAATGGTTTTGTCAAGAAGTGCATCATAATACACTCTCAGCGACAGTCGTACATCATCGGCAGGCTGCGAAATGAGACTTACAAATGTGCCCGGAAATTTTATGGTGTTGATATATTGTAAAAGTTGCGTTGGCTCATCGTCTTCGAGCGGAATCAAATTCCCATCGACATCTGCTTTCACGGCTTTAAAAACGACTATTTGATTGAGGTTTTCGAGGGCAATTTGTTTTACGATTTTTTTCGTGTCATCGATAGCGGCATATTTGAACACACCATCAAGAAATTGCAAGGTGTCGCCAAGCTGAAAATCCTTAATTTTCGCCACCCACCATTGCAATGTGCCCGCCTGATTTTTTGCAAAAACGGCTTCAACATAAAGTTTGAATGAATCGAACAGCTCTTGAATCGCCTTTGAAAAAAAAGCAAAAATCCAAACAAGCAACCGCCACACCGACACTTTCGATGTCGAATTGAGCGTGTCGAGTTCCGGGTAATTTCCGGACTGCTTTTCAGCAATAATTTGGTCGAAAGTCTCTTGTGTTGTCATTTTATAAGAAAAAAAAATAAGAATAGACCTCGCTCGCATTTGCTACATTGCAGAGCTTCACAATCGCTATTGCATCTTAGCTGATTTTTGTCTATCTTTTGTAAATTAAGCCTGTTTTAAATTAAGCATATATTTTGAACCTGTCTTTTTAGTGTCGATATATATTTTGAAAGTACTTAATGCCGACATATTTCCAAGTCCATCGGTATAGAAAAATTGAAGGTCTCGAATATTTTCTCGCTTTGGACTTTTTTTGCCTGCAACATTGAGCATCATGTTCGGTCTCAAAATATCGTCTTTATAAACATTTACGAGAACGGTATTGCCATAAACTGCATAATCTCTAATATTCGGTGCATTTTCAGCTTTCATTTTCCGGACGATTGGCACTGAATTATCTGTTGTGAGATAAGCGTAGAGTGCACCGCCCGCAATGCGTGGGTATTCTATGCGAAAAGTATCGTAATCGTCGGGCTTAGCCACAATGCAGTAGCATAAATTTCCGTTGAGGTCTTGCGTTTCAAAAAGTGTAAATTTTACGAGACTTTTATTGATATAATATTTTTGGGTTAAAAACCAATCTCCGACTGATATTACTTCGTCAAGCAGTTCCGGGTCGTTGCCGACATAAAAACATGATGTATTACATGCTTTTGCATGAGAACTTGCCCCTGCCGGTACTTCTAAAATCGAGATATATTGCCTGTCGGAAGGTCGCCAAAATACTCGACCGTTATCTACAGGATTAATTCCGGAACTTAAAGAGACATACTGCCCATTTCTGAAATGTCTCGAAAATCCGTTTCTTGATTTCGTCATCCAAATTACATTCGGGTTGTACTCGCCACCTTCGGTCGGAACATCAATTGTGTATTGATAGCTCAACGCTTGCCATAAGTCGAAATAACCGCCGAGTTGCACCGCTCTATTAATTGGGAGTCTGCGGTTAGTGGGATTCAAATCAACTCCTCTGATATAGTCGAAGCTCCGATTATACGGGTATGCTTTCACAATTGGAGGAAGCGATACGTTTAAGGAGACCTCGACTTCGATAGGCAGCGTGTTGCCACCTTGCACATTTAAGGCGCATACTTCTTGTATTTTTGATGTTAAGCCTGAAAATCCGGACAAAACACCATCATATTTTAGGATTTTGTTTTCAAAAATCTCAAATCGAAATCCTTTATAATTCCAATCGTTGTGGTGACCATCTTCCGGAGCATAATTTGACATTCGCCCGAAATCTCGAAAATGTGTATCAATTTCACGTTCAATTTTTAGAGCAGATTCACATATTCTTATAACAAAACGTGTGAAGACATGCTTCTTTTCCAACACGTACAATTCATCGAACATGCTGTTCAACTTATTTCTTACGCTTAGTCCGCCCTCGCCGTTATTTATAGTTTCTTTTGCCATTTTTAAAATTTTCAATTATCCATTATCAATTGTCAATTATATCAGTCTTGCCAAAATTCTGTATCAA
>DYSM01000390.1 GCA_020718265.1 Draconibacterium orientale
ATTCAAGCATATAGATTGTTTAGCTAAAATAAAACAGGCTTTTTAGACCGGACTCATTGAAACTATTAAAAAACAAAGAATGACTACTTTTTTCTGTTGAATGACTACACATTCAACAGAAAAAACAGCTACAACCTACATAAATTCAAATATTTACACGTTTTCTTACAAATACTAAGTAAGGTTGAAGTTTTCTGAAATTTTCCATTCGTGCGAAATGTATGCAGCCGATTCGAGCGCAAATTTATTATCTACAAAAATATCATTGAGTCCGGTCTAAAAATGTCGTAAAAGTATATTAAAGTTCGCAATTCATTGTTTATCAAATAGTTGTATTTTTAAATTGTATTCCATAAAATATTGGTAATCAGGTAGTTGCATTTTAGCTCTTCGTTTCTGACGGCTTTTTAGACCGGACTCAAAAATATAATTTTTTTTTATTAATTTTGTACTTTTGCAAGATGTCTATTCTAAGGGCGAATGTTTTTACAAACCATTGAAAACAAACAATTTTTCAATTACAAATTTTCAATCATGAATTACAAATTATTTTTATTTGGCACACTGTTGCTCACGGCAACAAGTTTAGTCGGACAGTCCGACAAGTCTGAAACACCTGTTCGAAAATCGGAACAAAACCGTTTTTTCGGACACTCCGATGCCCGCACACCGAAAAATTTAGGTAAAGCTGCGGCGCTGTCTCACGTTACAAACAAATCGGGATTCGATACCGAGTTGCAAAAAATGGACAGTCTGATTTACGCCTTTGCAGACGGTGCGAATTGGCAACATTTTCAAAAAGACGTTTACACGTACGACAATTCCGGTAACCTAATCGTTGAGTCAAATTTATACGACAACGGCGAAGGCTGGCAAGAAAGCGGAACAACCGACTATACGTACGATGAAAACGGCAACTTAACGCTCGAAATCTATCAGTATTGGGACGTTGAATCAAATACAATAGCTTATGCCAGTAAACAGACCTATGCATACAACGAAGTAAACAAGATGATTCAGAAAATTAATTTTGATTTTATTATCGAAGGAAATCTTTGGATTGAAGCTAACAAAACTGATTTTGAATACGATGAATCCGGAAATTTAACACTCAAGACCGAATACTATTGGTCGGAAGCATGGATTTTGAGCAGCAAAACAGAATACACCTGCAACGGTGAAGGGTTTGTGGTTCAAGAAATTGAGTATCAACATGTCGGAGATGACGAGTGGATTGAGTTCGAGAAATTCGAGCGCACTTACGATTTGAACAACAGGCTCAGCACAGAAATTAGGTCATGGTATTCTGAATCCGGTTGGGTTGAAAGCAATAAATCAGAATCTACCTATAATTCGGAAGGACAACTTGTTACAGAAGAATTCTTCGATAGTAATCCGGAAACAAGCGCATGGGAAATTTCTGACAGAGATGAGTTCACTTATGATGAAGCCGGAAATATGATTCAACACATTGATTATGAAACACCGGAATTTAAAACTCTAATCCCTGATTCAAAGAGTGTTATCAGTTACGACTTGTCCGTTTTGTTCTCAAACCTTGTGTTACCGGACGACTTTTTTGAGCCTCAATTTCAAGTTAATAAACCGCTTGAATCACTCTATTACCTTTGGGATACAGAAACGGAAACCTGGGCAGATGCCGAAGGTAAAATATCCTTGTATTACTCCGAGTTTAGTACGGTTTCCGTTGCAAATCCCGTTGAAGTTCAATGCACCGTGAGTCCGAACCCGGTAGAGGAGGAGTTAAATATTCATATACCGAACCTACAACGCCCAACAACAATCGAACTTTTTGATATACAGGGTAATATGATTCAAAAACTTAATATTTCCCAAAATCAAAATATCAGAGTCGGTAACTTACAAAGCGGATTGTATTTTTTCAGAATTCAAGCCGGTAGCTCCGTTTCCACCGGAAAATTTGTAAAGCGATAAGCAGTAAAACACACCGCCCGAATCGTAGGAAAATTCATAAAGGCGGTGCGCGATTTTCAAAATTTAGTATTAAAAAATCTCCCAAAAATAGAAAAAATGAAGATTAAAATCAAATTTATGTTGCTTATATTTGCAACAAGCACCGTATTTTTTTCGGCATGTAACAAAACATCAGAATCTGAAACAACAGAACATCTGAATGTTTCGTTTACTACATCTGAAATTAAAAGTTTAAATGAAGTTGAATCCTATTTGACTGCGTTCAGAAATCCAAGTGAAAAAGGTCCAATTTGGAATAAAATCAAAGCTTGGGTCAAATCTCACACCGGAAGTCATGTTCTGGATAACTGTACCGGCAATTATCCATGCGGACCGTGCGCCGGGATGTGTATCATAGCATCAGTAAATTCCGAGATTGTTGCGGAAAACTATCAGCTCTCTCAAGATGAAAAATCGGACGGATTGAGTATCATCGTTATTGAAAAATATGATGACACTTCGAATACTGCCGTAATTTCATTCCAACTGCCTGATGATTTCGTTAAAGACGAAAAATTATTCGTGGCAGAAGACACAGATTGAGGACTGCAAGTCGCAGAATCTTTCAAAAGAACTGCTTTTGTTATAAAAAAAGGGGTTTACCCCATCGCCGTCAACTTAAGCTACAACGTATAGATAATCAATGATTTAAAAAT
>DYSM01000391.1 GCA_020718265.1 Draconibacterium orientale
CCTTCTTCGTTTGAATAAAATTGCAATTCAACAGATGAAGATTTTACACGATGTAGAAAATAGAAAACTATTGAAATGAGTAAAAAAGAATTTTTTCCGCCACGCCCAAGCGTTAATCCTACCATTTACGCTTACGAGTTGCCAAACGACAGCAAACGCAAGGAGCAAATTAAAATCGGTTTCACCGACCGTGATGCACAAACACGCATCAAAGAACAAATTGGTGCAACCCGTGCCGCTTTTAAAATTGTTTTTGAAGAAAGTGCCATGCGACCAGACGGAAGCAGTTTTACCGACAAAACCGTTCACACTTTACTGAGAAAAGACAAAATAAAAAATCCCGAAGGAGAATGGTTTGTTTGCACACTTAACCAGTTACGCAAAGCCATTCACGAAATTAAAACAGGCGAACGTACCGAAGAAAATCGGACGCTTGATTTTGGTATGCGTCCCGAGCAAAAAGAAGCTGTAATCAAAACCATTGCTTACTTCAAGAGTTTTAAAAAAGAAAACCCGGACAAAACACCGCACTTTCTTTGGAACGCAAAAATGCGTTTCGGGAAAACCTTTACCACTTATCAGCTTGCTAAAACAATGAAATGGAAAAAGGTATTAGTCTTAACTTTTAAACCTGCCGTAGAAGATGCGTGGCGTGAAGATTTAAACACTCATACCGATTTTAAAGGCTGGACATTCTTCTCAAAAAATGAAGCCGAAAATATTCCTAAGAAAACTGATTTATCAAAAACCAATTTAGTTTGCTTCGGTTCGTTTCAAGATTATTTAGGCACACAAAAAGACGGTAGTATAAAAGTAAAAAACGAGTGGGTTCATAATACCGAATGGGATTGCATTGTATTTGACGAATACCATTTTGGAGCTTGGCGTGATAATGCAAAAGATTTGTTTGGCAAAGACAGCGAAGCAGAAAAAGAAATTGAAGCTTTTAAGGAAATAGAACAAAAAGGTTTTTCCGATGAAGATAAAGTAGATGTATTGGAAGACATTTTGCCAATCAAAGCCAATCACTTTTTGTATTTATCGGGAACGCCATTCCGTGCAATCAATTCAGGAGAATTTATAGAGGAACAAATTTTTAATTGGACGTATTCAGACGAACAGCGTTCTAAAGAAAATTGGAATAAGAAAGACGGAGCAAATCCTTACGCCAGTTTGCCCAGAATGGTAATGCTCACTTATCAACTTCCCGAAACCATTACCAAAGTTGCGGAGTTAGGTGAATTTGACGGCTTTGATTTAAACATATTTTTTAAAGCCGAAGGCGAAGGAAGCAAAGCACATTTCAAATATGAAGATGATGTGCAAAAATGGTTGGATTTAATTCGTGGTTCATTCTCCGAACAAATTGTTGATACACTAAAATTAAAAACAGAAAAACCGCCTTTACCTTATTCCGATGCACGACTGAAAAGCGTTTTAAATCATACATTTTGGTTTTTGCCTTCGGTTGCTTCGTGCCACGCAACGGCAAACTTGTTGAAAAAACGCAACAACCAATTTTATCACGATTACAAAGTAATTATTGCAGCAGGCACAGAAGCAGGAATTGGAGTAAAAGCACTTGAACCCGTTTTAAGTGGAATGGATGAACCCTTACAATCAAAAACAATTACCCTTTCTTGTGGCAAACTAACGACAGGCGTTTCGGTAAAACCGTGGACAGGAATTTTTATGCTTAGAAATTCATCAAGTCCCGAAACTTATTTTCAAGCAGCATTTCGTGTGCAAACGCCTTGGGTAATTAAAAACCCCGACAGTAAATCGCCTAACAAAGAAGAGATACTAAAAGAAGAATGTTATGTGTTTGACTTTGCACCAAACCGAGCATTAAAGCAAATTGCCGAATACGCTTGCAACTTAAATATCAACGAAAGCAATCCCGAAAAGAATGTTGAAGAATTTATAAACTTCTTGCCTGTATTAGCTTATGACGGCAGTTCAATGAAACAAATTGATGCCGCAGGTATTTTAGACATCGCAATGAGTGGAACAACGGCAACATTGCTTGCCAGACGTTGGGAAAGTGCTTTGCTTGTAAACGTGGACAACAACACATTGCAACGTTTGATGAACAACGAAGAAGCAATGAAAGCGTTGATGAACATTGAAGGTTTCCGTAACTTAAACCAAGACATTGAAACCATCATCAACAAGTCTGACAAAATTAAGAAAGCAAAAAAAGAAGGCACAGACAAACTGAGCGACAAAAAGAAAAAGGAACTTACCGAAGAAGAAAAGGAATACAAGAATTTGCGAAAACAAATTCAGGAAAAACTAATCAAGTTTGCGACACGAGTTCCGATTTTTATGTATCTGACAGATTACCGTGAACGCAGTTTGAAAGATGTAATTACAAAACTTGAACCTAAACTTTTCCGCAAAGTAACAGGACTTAATGTAAAGGACTTTGAATTATTGGTAAGTTTAGGTGTGTTTAATTCTGCCTTAATGAACGATGCAGTTTACAAATTTAAACGATACGAAGACGCAAGTTTGGAATACACTGGCATAAACAAACACGCAGACGAAGACGTTGGACTTTACGACACAACACTAACACGACAAGAATATTTGACATTTAAAAACGAAATAAAATAAACCAACGCATTTGGTGGCACATTTGC
>DYSM01000392.1 GCA_020718265.1 Draconibacterium orientale
AAATAAAACAGGCTTTTTAGACCGGACTCATTATTACTTTTTTGTGTATTTTTAAAAGGCTGAAAAACAATAATTTAAACCACAAAGACACGAAGTCGCAAAGTCAAAAATTCTAAGCATTTTCAATATAAAATCTCATAATTTATACTTCTATATGCAAATCACTTTCTCATATTTCTGTTTCGCACAAAGTCCGAAACCCGATTGTAGTCCAAAAATAAATTCATACGCAGCGACAATGTGTGCGACTGTGGTTCGTTGAACATAAATTGCAAATTTTTGGCAAGGTCTGCATCATAAGAATCGGAGTAGCTCGATAAGCTATGTCGGTAAAGCACAGTGAGTTGCGAACCAGGCGCGAACCACCAACTGAAACTCAAATCGGCATTCCAATTGTTATAAGAAAAATCGGCATTTGTAGTGTAAGTCGCGGGAGTTTCATAAGTTCCGTCGGCTTGCAGCGTAAAAAACTCGGAGTAATCGACTGTTGTCCAATAATGTCGCAAATTTAGCGCAAACGAGGCGTGCGGATTTACCGAATATTGCGTTCGGATGTTGCTTTCCGTCGAAATTTGGTTGCGCTGCCCGATGATAATCTCAGAATTTTGAGTATCGACATATCCAAAAAAATTATAAAATTGAGAAAAATCAAAAACCGGCAGAAACGATAATTTGTCAGAAATTCGCCAGCGTGGTGCGACGTTTGCGCCATATTTCCACATTCCTTTTTTCTCGGAAAAGCTTACGAAAGGAAAAAAATCGACTAAAAATTTGCGATTGTAATTCGGCGATAAGCCTATCCAAAAATAGGAGCTTCCGTAATTTTGCATGAAACGACCCGGCGTGCGCGGCTCGTAGTGATCGTAGGTTTTGAACGGATTTACCTCAAATCTGAAACCGTAATAGTCACTTTTTTTATTTTGAGAATTGAAGTTGAAATTCAAACTCGCAGTTTCGGGTTTGTGCGTTTCGTTGTGCAACTGAAAAACTGTATTTGCGCTTATATTCATTGTGTTGAAGCGTTTTGTGGTTTGTAAAATGCGATAGGTGTAATTCAGTCCGTATTGCTGATAATTCACATAATAATTGTATCCGAAGTCATTTTTATCGAAATCTTTGGAAATATACCTGAAATTTGCGCCGAATCTGTTTTTGCCTTTCACTTTACTAAACACCGAGCCAAGCGAAATGCCTTGTTTCTTTGTGTCCGAAAATATTTGACTGATTTTAACATCATTCACAATATTATAGCTTTGTTTTAAAAGATAATTGTCAGATATTAAAGCTGTTACGTTGGCATCTCGAAAATCGCCGAAGCGTGTAACATTCGTGTTCACGAGCGAAACGGAGCTGTTGTTTTTGTAGCGTTTGTCAAGTGCAATAACGTTGAAATTCGTGTAAGGCGTTTGTGTTTCGGTGCGTTTCGAGTCGTTTTCCGAATTTGTAATTTCAATGTCAATTTTGTCCGTAACGGCATTCATTACGCCTATGCCCCAACCGTCTGCGGTTCTGCCTGAAATTTTCACGGCATTTATCAAATTCGTATTCGCCGGCTGTTCGGACGTTATGCTTTCATTTGCGTTGAGATTTGGCATTTCATCGTAAATTTCGCCGATTCGTCGTGTGTATAGCAGCGCGCCTTTGTTGAATAAATCGGTGCCTTCGGTAAAAAACGAGCGACGCTCGGCAAATTGTTGCTCAAACGGACCGAGTTCATATTGAACTTCATCGAATGCTGTTTGCCCGAAATCGGGAATCAAAATGGCATCTAAGGTAAAATTGTCGGAAATGCCCCATTTTAAATCGGCTCCGGCTTTGAGTTTAGAGTGGGTTTCGCCGTTGTAACTGTTCAAATATGCTGATGAATAAGGTGTTAGAAAGAATCGTGTCGGCGGCTCGATGTTTTCCAAACCGAGCAAAATTCCGGCAAAAAGCATTCCGTTACTGTGGTTGGTGTCCACAAAATTCCAAGTATGCGTGGTTTTGTAGCGTTTTACATCTCTGCCAAAATTTATCGCCCATTCGGACACTTGCGCCTTAGGAAATCGCAGTGCCGAAAACGGAATTTTCATCTCAACCGTCCATCCGTCCGCGTTTATGCTTATGTCGCTTTCCCAAACGGCATCAAGTCCCGCATCGTAACCGTTGTCCAACGTGTTTATGGCATCCGTTTGCACGCCGGCAGCTGATACGCCGAAGTCGAACTCCTGTCGTCCGTCGTTATAAGGATTTACGGCAACGATAAAAAAATCGGCAACGCTCTCGCCGTCGCGTTCGGTGAGTTGAGTAAGTATGCTGTCCGCATGATTGTCAAAGAGTTCTGCGCCAATATACAATCCTGAATTATCGTACAACACGCGCACTCTGCTTTTTAAATTTTCGGGTTCTTTTGCGCCGTTGTTTGGTGTCATTTCTGTAAAATCCACAGCAAATTCTGCGCCTTCCCACGCGTGTTCGCTGAGTTTTCCGTCAATTTTCACAATTTCCGATATCCGCTTTGCCGTAAGCGTTTTTCGGATAATTTCGGAATTTTGTGCCGAAAGAAAAAATGTTGATAGTGAAAAAAATGCGAAAAGAATTGTCAATTTCATGTTTAAATATTTGATAATATGGTATTTAGTGCTTGTAAGAAA
>DYSM01000393.1 GCA_020718265.1 Draconibacterium orientale
CAGAGATAAAAGAATTTCAAAATGAAAGACGAAGACATCATACAACACAACGAGCAGCACGATCACGACGACCGCCCGAAGCATCGCATCAATTACATCTCCGGCATGTACAAGGAGTGGTTTTTGGATTACGCCTCTTATGTAATTCTCGAACGCGCCGTGCCGCACCTTGCCGACGGGCTGAAACCCGTGCAACGCCGCATTCTGCACTCCATGAAGCGCATGGACGACGGGCGTTACAACAAAGTTGCCAACATCATCGGGCATACCATGCAGTTTCACCCGCACGGCGATGCTTCTATCGGTGATGCACTTGTGCAACTCGGTCAAAAAGAGTTACTTATAGATATGCAGGGAAACTGGGGCAATATCTATACAGGCGATAATTCTGCCGCACCGAGATACATTGAAGCCCGATTGTCAAAATTCGCAATTGATGTGGTTTTCAATCCCAAAACAACCAAGTGGATACCTTCTTACGACGGACGAAACGACGAGCCGCTTTCGTTGCCTATGAAATTTCCGCTGCTTTTGGCGCAAGGCGCGGAAGGCATCGCGGTTGGTTTGGCGTGTAAAATCATGCCGCACAACTTCATAGAACTCATTGATGCCTCCATAAAATACCTCAAAGGTGAAGATTTTGTATTATACCCCGATTTCCCGACAGGCGGCTCGGCGGATGTTTCAAACTACAACGACGGCTTGCGCGGCGGGCGTGTAAAAGTGCGTGCACGTATCGAAAAACCTGACAAAAAAACTCTGATAATCAAAGATTTACCGTTTGGAAAAACCACAGGCGCACTCATCGAATCCATTATTGCGGCGAACGATGCCGGCAAAATCAAAATTAAAAAAATTGAAGATAATACTGCCGCGGAAGTCGAAATATTGATACAGCTACCGTCTGACGTTTCGCAAGATAAAACCATTGATGCACTTTATGCCGTATCGGATTGCGAAATCTCCATTTCGCCCAACAACGCGGTCATTGTGGGCGATAAGCCTATGTTTTTGGGCGTAACCGAAATGTTGAAAATTTCAACCGACCAAACCCTAAACTTGCTCAAACTCGAACTCGAAATTCGGCGAAAAGAGTTGGATGATGACTGGCATCTTTCATCTTTGGAGAAAATATTTATCGAAAACAGAATTTATTTACGCATAGAAGATTGTGAAACGTGGGAATGTATCATTTCAACCATTGATGAAGGTTTGGAACCTTTCAAAGCTATTCTGCAACAGCCGGTTACAACGGAAGATATTGAAAAATTAACTGAAATAAAAATCAAACGTATCTCAAAATTTGATGCGTTCAAAGCCGACAGATACATTAAAGGGTTGGAGGAAGAAATGATACAAGTAGATTATCATCTTGCTCATATTGTGGACTATACAATTGCTTATTTCAACAAAATTCGAGATAAATACGGTGTCGGGAAAGAACGTAAAACCGAAATAAGAAATTTTGAAGAAATACATGTGGCAAAAGTCGTGATTGCAAACCAAAAATTGTATGCAAATATCGAAGACGGTCTTGCGGGAACATCTTTGAAACAAGCAACTTACGTGTGCGATTGTTCCGATATCGACGATATTATCACCTTCCGCGACGACGGCACTTACTTCATATCCAAAGTCAGCGATAAATTTTACATCGGTAAAGGCGTGATACACATTGCCGTATGGAAAAAAAGCGATGAGCGCACGGTTTACAACGCCGTGTATCGCGACGGAAAAATTGGCGCATATTACATGAAACGTTTCACGGTTGTAGGCATCACGCGCGACAAGGAATACGACCTCACCAAAGGCACTGAAGGCTCAAAGGTGATGTGGTTTACCGCAAATCCGAACGGCGAGGCGGAAATTATTCGTATTTTCCACCGTCCGCGTAAACGCCTGAAAAAGCGCATCATGGATGTGGATTTTGCAGAACTTGCCATCAAAGGGCGCCAAGCGATGGGCAATTTGGTAACGAAATATCCGGTGCTGAAATTCCAATTGCAAACCGACGGTGTTTCGACGCTCGGCGGGCGCGAAATCTATTTCGATGCCGATGTAAACCGCCTCAATGCCGACGGACGCGGCGAGTTGTTGGGCGAATTTCAAGGCTCGGACAAAATTTTGGTCATTTACAAATCGGGCGAGTACCAAACCACCGGCTTCGACCTCAGCACGCATTTCGACCGTGATATTCTGCGCATCGAGCAACACGACCCGGAGAAAGTATTCTCTGCCGTACTCTGGGATGCCGAGCAAGGTTTCTATTACCTAAAACGCTTTACGGCAGAAGAAACCGAGCTAAAAACCGGCTTTATCGGCGACCATGCACAATCCAAACTCACGCTGATTACGGATGAAGCGTATCCACAAATTAAGCTGATTTTTGGCGGCGAAAACAAAAATATCGAAGCCAAAGTGATTGATGTAGAAGAGTTTATCGGCGTAAAAAGTGCCAAAGCGCGCGGCAAACGCTTAGCAAACTATGTGATTGCAAAAATAGAAGAAATGGAGCCTTTGGAAAAAGAACCTGTTTCGGACGGCGCGGAAGCCACCATTGAAGACCCTGATTTTGAAGTTGTTAAAACAGACGACGAAGGCAATCAAATTATTTTGGATTTGTAG
>DYSM01000394.1 GCA_020718265.1 Draconibacterium orientale
AAATTATCACATTATCAAATTATCACATTATCAAATTATCACATTATCAAATTATTACATTGTCAAATTATCACATTATCACATTATCAAATTCTCAAATTCTCAAATTCTCACATTATCAAATTATCACATTATCACATTATCACATTTTTAGTATATCCACAATCAAATTTAATTTTATGAACAAGAAAATCTTTCTTATTTCAGCAATTGCCCTATCGGCAACATTCTTTTTTTCGTGCAAAACGGACACCAAAGAAACCGGAAAAGACAGCGACTCCGTAGCAAGCCAAGTAACCGAAGTCGTTAAAACAGAGGCAGCTACAACAGAAACAGACGAATATTGCGGTACCTACAAAGCAACCGCAGAAACAGCTTGCGAGATAGCTGTAAGTATTTCAAAATCAGGCGGAGCATACGCATATACGCTCACTTCCGCCGGAAAAGAATACAAAGGCACAGCAAAAATCGAAAAACATGAGGTTGAAACCTACATTCACTTTGAAGGTAAAATCGAAGATGCGACCAAAGAAGTAAGTGGTTTAATTCAAGGCACTTCCATTATGATTCAAAATTCCGGAAACGCAATGAATCCATTTGAACTTTTCAAAAGTTGCAGCGCAAAATATATTGAATTAGCCAAGGAAACAGCAAAATAAAAAAAAATTCTACATTAATCTTATATTTTGGAAATATTTGCTATTTCCGCATGTTCGTTAACATAGAAATATAAAAATATGGAACTCCCGATTGTAACGGATACAAAACCGCAAGTTATTGATTTAGAAGCAGGTAAAGTTTACGTCTGGTGTACGTGCGGCTTAACCGAAAAAGGCGCGCTGTGCGACGGCAAACACAAAGGCAGCGGTTTGAAATCGCTTGTATTTGAAGTAGAAGAAAGCGGCACGAAATATTTATGCCAATGCAAAAAGACAAAGAACGCGCCTTATTGCGACGGTTCGCATAATAATTTGTAACAAATTTCAATAAAAATGCCGAACTTTTAGCCCGACATTATTATTCCAACGTAACTTTCTGTAAATCAATTTCTTCTTCAAAAAACATTTCGGCTAATTTTTTGAAATACGTGCTGTAATCTGACACAAAAAATTGATGCTCGCCCGAACGTTTCGTGCTCAATAAGTTATGATTTGCCAAAGTTTCCTTCAGTTTTTGCGCCACAACTTGCGATGAATCAATGACAACCGTTTCAAAATCGTAAAATTTGCGGATTTGATTTTTAATAATCGGATAATGCGTACAGCCAAGTATCAGAGAATCAATACCTTTCAATTCGTGAGATTCTAAATATTTTTTCACAACCGCATTGCTGATGTCGTCAAAAATGAAACCTTCCTCAATCATAGGGACCAAAAGCGGTGTTGCGAGCGACACAACATGTTTATCGGGTGATAAGTCGTTGATTTTCTGCGGATACATGCCGCTGCCGATTGTGCCTTTCGTGCCGATAACGCCCACGTGTTTCAACTTCGGATTTGCAGCAACGTACTCTGTCGCCGGGTCTATCACATTGATTACAGGCACTTTACCGTTTACATGTTCCACAACCGCATCGAACGCCGCCGCTGACGCTGTATTGCACGCAATAAGAATGACTTTGCAATTTTTCGACAACAAAAAATCTGCAATGCGCAACGAATATCGACGAACCGTTTCGGCAGATTTATCGCCGTACGGCAAGTGCGCGGTATCGCCAAAATAGATGATTTGCTCTTCGGGCAATAAGTTGCGAACCGCCGCCGCAACAGTTAATCCGCCTGCGCCGGAGTCGAAAATGCCGACAGGTTGTGTGGTTGTTAAACTCATAAAACTGTTTTTTTAGGCTCAGCTAAACCTTGCCAAAGTTTCCGAATTTATAATTTGAACTATTTGATTATTGTTAAGGAACAAAGAATTAGACAACTTTGGCAAAGTTGCCTTGCTTATTTTCTCTCAAAACAAAAAATCGTAAAGCGAACTAAAAAATTAATCCGCTTTACGAACTTTTATAACCTAAAATTATTCGGTAATACCGAGTTTTTTCTTAATCAGTGGAGTTACATCAACACTTTGTGTTTCAGAGTAATATAACACAGCATTTTTGTCAAAAATGTAGGTAAATTCGCCTTCTGTTGCCACATCTTTGATTGCTTTTTGCACTTTGTCCAAAATCGGTTGGTAAAGTTCTTGTTGCTTGGTCTGTAAACTTTGCTCTCCGTTGCTTTGGTATTTCGTAATTCGGTCTTCCAAGCCTTTTATTTCCGATTCTTTATCAGCTTTTGCGAGTGCTGTCCATTTTTCGGGACTTTTCGGGTCAAGTTGCTCATTTTCAAGATATTCCTGAACTTTGCCCTGATATTCGGTTTGCATAGCCATCAAATGGTCTTCAATTTTCTTTTGTTCGAGTTTCAGCGTTTCTTGCGCTGCTTTGAGTTCGGGCATTTCTTCCACAAGCTTTTGCGAATCGGTATGACCGAATTTAAGCTTTTGCGCATAAACATTTGAAGCTAAAAGAATTACAACAGCTAAAAAGCTGATTTTAAGAAGTGATTTCATTTTAAAAATTTTTTTTACGTTATATTAGACTTGAGATTTGAGACTTGAGATATGAGAT
>DYSM01000044.1:0-10815 GCA_020718265.1 Draconibacterium orientale
TCATATCTCATATCTATCCCAAAATAAAATCAATATCTTTTTCTGTCAATGATTTTATGGAAGCGGTGTCGCTCGAAATGATGTTGTCGAACAATTCGGCTTTTTTTTGTTGCAGAAGCAAGATTTTTTCTTCGATTGTGCCTTTGGTTATCAACCTGTAACTCATCACTTTGCGGAGCTGACCAATGCGATGCGCACGGCTGATAGCTTGTGTTTCTGCGCTGCGATTCCACCAAGGGTCGAAAATAAAAACGGTGTCGGCAGCAGTCAAATTCAGTCCTACGCCGCCGGTTTTGAGTGTCATCAGGAACACTTTGCAACTCGGGTCGGTCTGAAATCGGTCGATAAGGCGTTGGCGGTCGTTTGTGGAACCTGTCATTGATACATAGTCAATCATCTCTTTGTCAAGCTGTTCGCCGATAAGTTCGATGCCTGCAATGAAATTTGTGAACACAATAACTTTGTGGTTGTTGGCGGCGGCTTCCTGCAAATAGTCCATGAGCAATTCTATTTTGGGCGATTGCACCATGTTGTTCGTTTTTGCTTCGGGCACGGATGCAAGCTGGCGAAGTTCCGTAAGTGCCTGAAAAAAAAGTATTTGCGATTTCTGAATCCCGTTTATCTGAATTTCTTTTTTGAGCGATTCGTAATACTGAATCCGTTTTTGCTCGTACACTTTTGCCTGTTGGGGCGACATGTCCACGAACAATTCTTGCTCGGTCAAATCGGGTAATTCTTTGAGCACTTCGGTCTTTAATCGTCTCAATATGAACGGATAGATTTTCTTGCGCAGTTGTCGAATGGCTTCTTTGTCGTTATTTTTCTGAATCGGAATACCGTAATTATCGTTAAAATGTTGCAACGAGCCGAACATCGCCGGATTCAAAAAACGGAAAAGCGAATACAATTCGGTCAGATTATTTTCAATCGGCGTACCGCTCAAAGCCAGTCTGTGCTTAGCATTCAGCAACATTACGGCTTGCGTAACTTGCGCGCTGATGTTTTTTATATTCTGCGATTCGTCTAAAATTACAAGGTGAAACTCTTGTTCCTTAAATTTCTCAATATCGTTGCGCACCATGGCGTAGGTCGTGATGATGATATTTTTGGTCAGCGCAGTTTCCAGTTCGCGTTCGGCGGCGTAATAAATGTGATACGTCAGTTCGGGATTGAATTTCTTAATTTCATTTTCCCAATTGTAAAGTAAACTTTTTGGCACCACAATCAGCGACGATTTTTTTTCGGCGGGATATATTTTCGACATCAACGCAATTGCCTGCAAGGTTTTTCCCAGACCCATATCGTCGGCAAGGCATCCACCCAAATTATTGTCATACAAATAGTTAAGCCAAGTAACGCCTTGCTTCTGGTAATCGCGCAAGGTGGCATTCAGTTTCGGAAGACGCGGGCGTTTGGTTTTCAAATCGTTGAAACCTTCAAAAATTGCCCGATGTTTTGTGAAAACCGAATTTTGGACTTTTTCGTCAATCAATTCTTCGGCAAGCGGCAGGTCGAAGAACGAAATTTTTACTTTCGATTTATCTTTTGTAAAAATACGTTCCAGTTTTTTGATGTAACTTTTGTTTACCAAATTGCGCGAACCGTCGTTTAACTGTATGTAATTGTGTTTGTTATACTGGTTTATGGCATCGAAAAGCGAAATTTGAAAATCGCCGAATTGCAAAGTCGCATCGCCTTCCAAAAAATCAATTCCGTGCGAAACCGAAAGATTCAATTTAGGTTTATGCGTACTGATTTTGTAAGATTTCAATTTTTCAACACCAAGCACGCTAAATCTGTGGAGCAGTTCGTGCAACTCGTTTAAAATAAATTTCGAGGCAACATCGTGCGAAAGGATAAACAAATTTCCTTCCAAAATCACGCCTTGTTTATCTTCTTTTGTTTTGAGATATTTTTTCAGAATTTTGTGAATTTCATCAATGTAAGACGCGATGCTTTCCTGATTGATGTCATGCACGGAAATGGAATTCTCAAATTCATTCAACACCGCCACGTTCGTAATTTCGTATTGTTCAAAAAATTCGTATCCCAACGTGGGCAAACTCTGGCTCATGCGCATGAACAAGGCGTTGTCGGCATCAATTTTTTCAAAAATGATAACAGGTTGAGTAAGAATCTCTTCTGCCGATTTTTTAACTTTGAAATTCGGGATGCGAACGTCCACATTCTCGATATGCGAAAAAAAAACGGACAGAAACAATTCCAAGCTGTCGTTCGAGAAACTTGTGTTGAACAATCCTATATCCGAATAGCCGCTACCAATTTGTTGAATATCAATTACTTCGTTGTTGTAAAGCGCGTATTCTTCCGTGAGCAGTTCGAAGGATTCAATACTTTTGTTTTCAAAATTCAACACCGATTTTGCTTCATAAGCGTTCTCCTTAGCTTCAATATTCAGAAAAATTTTGCCGGATTGCTTGGCGTGTTCAACCGGCTTGTTGGCTTCGTCTGTCAGTTTTTTGGTTTGCAAAAGCGTGTGCATCAAAAACGGACTTTCGTGCAGATAAACGTTCTCGTTGTTCGTTTCCCAACTGACATTAAAGAAGTTACGTTCCATAATTGAACGTATCATTTTGAGTGCGCCAAACACATTTCCGGTATAATTGACATGGTCGAATTCAATCTTTTTTCCGTTTTTGTTTACCACTTCAATGAAAAAACCCACGGAATCGCGTCGTAGCTTGAAAAACACTTCTTCGGATTTGGTTGAAGTTGCGTTTATTTTCTTTTTAAATTTATTTAGAAAAAAATTCTGTTCCATATACAATACCCAGTTAAACTTTGCCAAAGTTTTTCTTCAAAAAGAGTAACTCTTTATTTATTAACGTATTAATATACGTCGAAGACTTTGGAAAAGTTCTCATAATGAAATGATACTATTAAAATTACGAACTATTGATAAAAACCGATTTTGATGAGTCTTAAACACAAAGGTAAACATTGAATTTAAGTTCTACATCGCAGCAATTTTTTTGTCAAAATTAGAAATATTTTGAATAATTTGAACTTTTTTTCAACTCGTAATTTGAATTTTTGAATGACCGTTGCCGCTCGGAATGACTTCGATGTGCGTGGCAATGCGCTCTTTGAGTTCGGCAAGGTGAGAAATAACGCCGATAATTTTGCCTTCGCTTTGTAAATTCGACAACGCGGACAGCGCAACATCCAGATAATCAGAGTCGAGCGTGCCGAAACCTTCGTCGATAAACATGGTGTCGATGCGCATATTTTTGCTTGCCATATTTGCCAAACCGAGTGCGAGCGCCAGCGAAACAATAAATTTTTCGCCGCCCGAAAGGTTTTGCGCCGTGCGTTCCTCGCTGTTTTGAAATTTGTCGATTACCGATAATTCAAACGGATTCGATGCATCGCCGGAGCGTTTGAGCAAATATCTGTCGGACATTTTTTGAAGTTGGCGATTGGACAAACCGATTAAATGTTCAAACGTCAGTGCCTGCGCAAAATTTCGATATTTTTTACCGTCCTGTGCGCCGATTAGTCCGTTTAACACGCTCCATTTCAGGCAGATTTCTTGTTGTTTTTCCTTTTCATCAAGTTTTTTACCGAAGATTTTTGAATTTTCAAGATTTGTCTTCAAAGCCTGATTGTGCGCCCCAATTTTCTGCGACAATTCGTCCGACTTAACTTTATGTAAATCAATTTCATATAGAAGTTCTTCCGCCGATTTTTCGGAAGTTTTTTTCGCTTGTTTTTCTAAAAATTCCTGCTCTTTTGAAGCTATAATTGCTCTGTTTTTTTCAAGTTCGGTCGTGATTTCGGCAGTTTCTTTGTCTGCATTTGATTTTGCAATTTCGGCTGTATTAATCTGAATTTTCAAACGATTTTCTTCTGTTTCAACCACTTTTTCTCCAAAAATTTCTAATCGTTCTTGTTTGATATTTTGTCTTTCGGTTTCAAAGGTTTGTTTTTCGGATACTTTATCCTGTAACAGTTTTGAAATATTTTCTAACTCTTTGTTATTTAATGAAATACCATGATTAAGATTTGAAATTTCGAGGTTCAAATCGTTAATTTGTTTTTGGTTCTTGTTCCAATTTTCAAGGCATTTTTTCAGGTTCACAATCGAATCGACACCGTATTTTTCCAGTTTTTCGACAAAAAGAGTGTGTTGCGCGTTGTAATTTTCTTGCGATGCGGTTGTCAATGCTTGTTTCGATTTTAAGTGTTGTTCGGCTAATTTCAGCGCGGTTTCGGCTTCGGTTTTCAATTTTTCAGCGTTTTGTTTTTCTGTCGCTAATGCCGGTAGTTCATTGTCTCTCAGTTGTTTAATCAGATTTTCGCATTTCGTTGCAACCTTAATTTTTGTGTCAATTTGTTTGTATTCATTCAGTTTTTGCAGCCGAATGTCTTCGAGGTTTTCAAGCAAATTTTCCGAGTCCGGAACAGAAAATTCCGGATTGACACGTTGAATTTCCGAAATAATTTGCGAACGTTTCGATGCGTTTTCCGACAAGACTTTCTCTTCTTTCGCTTTGTTTTTCAAGGTATTGTCCTTGTCCGAATGTAGTTTCGTAAGTGTTTTTTCGTCTTGTTGCAGCGTTTGTAATTTGGTTTGATGTTCCGATTTCAAGTTTTGAAATTCCGTTTCTTTTTCGCCGAGTTGCGGCACGTTTCCGAGCGCGTACGGGTGTTCCGCCGCGCCGCAAAGCGGACACGGTTCGCCGTCTTTCAGGGTTTTGCGGTGTTGGTCTAAACTCTGAATCTTTTTGGTCAGTTTTATGTTTTCTTCGAGCAAAACTATCTGACTTTCAAGACTTTGCAAGTTTAATTTGTTCTGTGTTGTTACGTTTGAAAGTTCTTGCGCCGAGCGTTCGCACGAATTGATATTTTTCTCGAAATCCGATATTTCTTTCCGATTTTTTAAAATTGAATTCTCAATTTCAATCAAGTTTTTTACATGAGTTCCAAAGAATTGGATATTTTCCTTTTCTGTCTGATAGTCTGTAAGTTCGCGCCCGTTGAGAATCTCAAATAATTCCAATTTTTTGGCTTCAAGTTCATGAGTTTTTGCCGCAAATTGTGGGTCTTTTTTTTCAAAAACAAGGTTTGCATTTCTCTGATTTGACTGTTTTAAGTCAAAATTTTCTTCCAAACTTTTGCGTTCGGAAATTTGATTGTTGATTTCAGTTAAAGTATTGACCAACAAGCGATTTTCACTTTCATAAGCGGAATACTCGGAAACAAGTTCTTCATATTTTTTTTGTGTCTCAGCCCAGCTTTGCGTTTCGTTAAGTTCTTTTTGCGCATTTCCAAATTCAACCGTTTGTTTTTTTAACGTTTCGGATAATTCATCACCGGATTTTTCTAAGTTGAAAATAGCCTCTAAAAGTGGTTTTAGTAATTTTTCTTTTTCTGTAAGTTGTGTTTCTAATGCTCTGATTTTCAAAAGGACAGGCGTTTGAATTTCTTGTTCCTCTTTTGCCGATTTTAAATTTGTTTCCGAGAGTTCAAGCGTTGTTTTTGAGATTTTTGCACGTTCTTCCATTTCAGGCAAACTTAGTTTTGTCTGTGCAATTTGTTTTTGCAAAATATCTAAATCTTCTGTCTGCTTTTTTGAGGTTTCTAAGATTTTCAACGCATTGTCTGTCTGAATTTTAGCTTGTTCGGATTCGGCAATTTCAGCCTGTAATTTTGTCAGTTCTTCTTCTGAAAAAATATGGATTTGCCCAAGTTCAAGTTTGATATTTTCGAGTTTTTGCTGTTCGTTTTTGTTTCGTTCAAAGACTTTTTCCGAAATTTTTGCATAAATTTCCGTGCCGGTAACTTGCTCCAAAAGTAAGCCTTTTTCGTTTTTATCAGCTTGTAAAAATGCGGCAAAACTGCCTTGCGCAAGCAAAATCACTTTTGTAAATTGCTCGAAAGTAAGTCCAAGAATTTCAACAATTTGTATATCGCAACTGCGTACTTGGTCGGCAATAATTGTATCGTTTGCATCGGCAATTTGTCTGTTTACCGGTTTCAGATTTCCTTCCGGATTTTTTGCTGTGGGACGTGTTTTTTCCTGCTTCCACGATGATTTCCAGATTTTTTCGCCGGCTTCAAACCTAATTTCAGAATAACAATCTTTTTCGCCCCGAGTCATCACCGCATTTTCCGAACCGGTAATTTCAACGCGCGGCGTTTTTCCGTATAAAGCGAGCGAAACGGCATCCAAAATCGAACTTTTTCCGGCGCCGGTTTTTCCTGTAATCGCAAACAGACCGTCGTTCGTGAAAACGGGTTTTGTAAAATCAATTTCGTTTTCGCCCGACAGGGAATTGATATTTTTGAATTTCAGATTTAAAATTTTCATAAGTTCTTAGTTTTCAGTGTTTAAAATGTCCAAAATTTCTTTGTAAGACAGTTTCAGCGTTTCTTTTTGTTCGTCCGAAATGTTATTTTTTTCAAGCAAAATGTCAAAAACATCAAACGTATTCAAATTTTCGGGCGATTCCGAGGTGTCGTTCATCGTAAGAACTTCGTTTAAATGTTGCAAATTTTGCAAGTTCAGCACTTCGATTTTTGAATTCGCCGTCTGCTCGCTCACCCAAGCCGATAAATCCGGAAAAATTTCATTGCTTTTGTAAAGAATTTCAACCCAAACAGATACGTTAGAATTTCGTAACTCCGACAAGCGATTTTGGATGAACGTTTTATCGCCTTTGATAGATTCCAAGTTTTGAAACATCGGAATTTCTATGGTTTCAATATTTATTTCTTCTTTAAAATCAACAATATACACACATTTTTTTTGTCGCGCTTCGCCAAAACCCATCGGAATCGGCGAGCCGCAATATCGGATATGGTTTTTAATTACGGACGGCAAATGATAATGTCCAAGTGCAACATAATCAAATGTTTGTGGAAAAATATCGCTTCCTACGGCTTCAATCGTGCCGATGTAAGTTTCGCGCACGCCATCGTCGTCGTTTCGTTTGCCGCCGGCTACGGATAAATGTCCGGTTGCGATAATCGGAATCGGTTTTCCAAACGCTTTTCGCTTATTTTCAGCAAGTTGCGCTATTTCTTCGTAATGTTTTCGTATGCTTTCATTGATGCGTTTTGAGCGGTCGGTGTACGTTTCGCCTTCCGTAAAACGGCTGATGTCGCGCTCTCTCAAGAAAGGCACGGCGCACACAATTGCAAGCGGATTTTTGACGTTGTCTTCTACGATAATGAGTTCGTTTTCAATCGTTTCGCCGGCATTTCCGATAACTGAAACGCTCAAAGCGGCTAACACGTCTTTCGGTGCGTTCAAAAAACTTGGTGAATCGTGGTTTCCGCCAACCACAATCACATGCCGACAACCTGATTGTCTGACAGTTATGAGAAAATCATAATACATTTTTTGCGCCGAACTGCTTGGTGCAGCCGAATCGAAAACATCGCCGGCGATGAGCAATATTTCAACCGAATTTTCACGTATCGTTTCGCGCAACCACTCAAAAAATGCGGCATGTTCCTCTTGTCGCTCTTTTTTAGAGTAGAGCGTTCTGCCCAGATGCCAGTCGGAAGTGTGTAAAATTTTCATAAATCTTAGTTTTGTGTATTTTTAATTCGATTTATCCGATTTTCGGCTTATCTGATTTGCGACTATCCGGTTTTGGCGCTGCGGTTTTGCTTTTTGGAATTTTGGGCGCATTTAATTTCAATCGCGTTCGGATTAATTCTGCGCGTTCGAAAAAATCCGCGTTTTCGCCGGCTTCAACGTATCTGCCGGTATTTCCGCCACAATTTTTGCACGCACCTTCAAACGAAATATCGTTTAGGTGGTTTAGCGAAGCGGAAGACATTATCATTCCGTTTTTTTGAGTTCCGCAAGTAGGACTTCCGCAAAATACATTACTGTCAAGAAGTTCCATAATATACGCATATTCTTCCGCAAAAATAAAATGTAAATCTTTGTCTGAAAGTTCAATTATCACTCTTTCCGATTTCATGGCTGTAATTTTGAGAATTTATTTGCGATTTTTATATTTTTCTATCTGATTTATTTCGACAAACACCCACAAATATATAATTTCAATTCGTTTTGAGAAAAAAAATTGCGTTTATCTTTTGCAAAACCGCACGATGTCTTGTTTTGGCATTTTTTGTAAATTTTATAGTGTTTCAATTAAAAAAGTTCGAATCGTTTTATGCTCAACGCCTTTGTAATTCGACTGCGCCATAAGGTCTGTCGATACTACAATTTTTCGATTGTTATCATTGATTTTTAGTAAGTTACCAAACTCTTGTTCGTGAACTGATTCGTCCGAAATTAGATACGCAACTTGCACGTAAATGGTTTTATCGCCGCGATTTGCAACGAAATCTATCTCTTTATCGTTGAATTTTCCTACAAAAACATCGAATCCTTCTATAAGTAATTTATTAAGAACAATATTTTCCAAAATTTTGTTAATATCCTTCATATTAAAGCGTTGCAGTGTATTTCGCAAGCCAATATCGGTAAAATAATATTTTTCGTTTATTTCAAAAATTCGTCTGCCTTTGATGTCGAAGCGGTTAAGTTTTCGGATAAAAAACGCGTCTTCGAGGTATTGTAAATATTCCAAAACAAGTTTCGTTGAAATTTCAACGTGCTGACTTTTAAGAAAATCGCTGATGCGTTTCGCACTGATTAAACTTCCCAAATTGTCGGCTAAAAACAAATTTAAACGCTCCAAAAATGCCAGATTTCTGAGTTTATAGCGTGCAACAACATCGCGCAGAATTATGGTGTTGTAAATATTTTTCAAATATTCATATACTGCATTTTCTTCTAAATCAATATGATACAAATATGGTAAGCCTCCAAATTTTATGAATTTGGCAAATGTTTCGTCCGAATCGCTGAGTTTGTGAAATTGAATAAATTCCGGGTAAGACAAACTGTGGATTTGAAATTGGATATAGCGTCCGCTTAGATACGTTGCAATGTCGCTCGACAACATTTTTGCATTGCTTCCGGTGCAATAAATATCAAAATTTCCTTCGGCAACAAAACTTCTTAGTGCAATTTCGTAAGTTTCAATATCCTGAATTTCATCAATAAACAGAAAATTTTTCGAGGTGTGGGTCGATTTTGATTTTACATATTCTGTTAAATCTTTTGACGTAATCAGCTCCGAAAAATCACTTAATTCTTTGTTGATGTAAATAATATTTGGGTTTTCAAAATTTGATTTCACGTAATCCATGAGCTGAAAAAGCATATAACTTTTTCCCACACGGCGTTGTCCCACAAACACTTTAATAATTTCTTTACCTACAAAGGGTTTAATTTTGTTGATATAATTTTCTCTGAAGATATATTCTTTTGGCATATTTTAAGTTTTACTTATAGATAAAACATTTGGGAAAAATACAAAAAGTTTTACTCATAAGTAAAACTTTTGATAAAAATATGAAAACTTTTACTCGTAAGTAAAAGTTTTCATATTTTCCTTTGCTCTTTAGACGCAAACCTTGCGTCTCTACGAACTCAATTTTGCTTCATAAAATAAGGTGGATGAATTTTCGGGTCGAAAAATTTTGCGTGCAGCGGCAAGAATTTGTTCGGGTGTAACAGCCAAATATTTTTCCAATTCGGTGTTGTAATCTTCGGCTTGCCCGATAAGTTCAAAATATGCCAGCGACATTGCCTTATTCAGCGTGTTGGTTTCGTTAAACAAAAATTTCGATTCCCAAATATTTTTGACTTTTTGAATTTCGTCATCGGTTGGGGCGGATTTTGTAATTTCCTCAATTTCAGCAAGAAGCGCGGCTTCCGCAGTTTCAAAATCGACATCGTCGGACAATTTTCCCGAAAAGACGAACAGGTTGTTTTCCAAACTGCCTGTCAGATACGCATCAATATCTGTAAACAATTCTTGCTCTTTGACCAAACTTTGATACAATCGGCACGATTCGCCCATGCTCAAAATATCTGATAATAAGTCTGTTGCATGAAAATCCGCATCCGTGCGCGCGCACGCGTGATACGCGCGATGGTATGCGTGCGTGGGCACATCGCGTTGCACGCGGAGCACACGCGCTTCCGTTTGCGCAGGCTCTTGCGGCAGGTTGCGCGGTTTCACGTTTCGCGCCTCTATCGGACCAAACCACTTTTCGGCAAGCGTGCGCACGGTTTCCGTGTCCGTGTTTCCGGCAACCACCATGATGCAATTGTCGGGTGCGTAATGCGCGAAGAAAAAGTCTTTAACATGCTGCATTTCAGCCTTTTCGATGTGCGAAACATCTTTACCGATGGTTGCCCACTGATACGGATGCACTTTGTATGCCAACGGACGCAGCAGCAGCCACACATCGCCGTAAGGTTGGTTCAGATAGCGTTGCCTAAATTCTTCTATAACAACTTGACGCTGAACCTCTAAGCTCTTGTCCGTAAAGGCTAAACTCAACATGCGGTCGGATTCGAGCCAAAAAGCAGTTTCCAAATTTTCTTTGGGCAACGAGATGTAATAATTTGTGAAGTCGTTGTTTGTGAATGCGTTATTCACGCCGCCCGCGCTTTGCAGCGGCGTATCGAATTCCGGAATATTTACCGAACCGCCAAACATCAGATGTTCAAACAGATGCGCAAATCCTGTGCGTTCCGGATCTTCGTCGCGTGCGCCCACGTTGTAAAGCAGATTTACCGTAACAAGCGGCGTGGTCGGGTCGGGGTGGACTATGATTTTCAGTCCGTTATCAAGTGAAAATTTGTCGAATTTTATCATTTTATTTGTAGAGATTTGAGATTTGAGTATTGAGATTTGAGATTTGAGTATTGAGATTTGAGTATTGAGATTTGAGATTTGAGTATTGAGA
>DYSM01000044.1:10915-13889 GCA_020718265.1 Draconibacterium orientale
TTTGAGATTTGAGTATTGAGATTTGAGTATTGAGATTTGAGTATTGAGATTTGAGTATTGAGATTTGAGATTTGAGTATTGAGATTTGAGATTTGAGTATTGAGATTTGAGTATTGAGATTTGAGATTTGAGTATTGAGATTTGAGTATTGAGATTTGAGTATTGAGATTTGAGATTTGAGTATTGAGATTTGAGTATTGAGATTTGAGATTTGAGTATTGAGTAGCAAGTAGAATGATGTTCCTTTTGGTTTGAGTTCGTTCTTTCGTAAAATATGTATAGTAAATTGAATTTTTATTGATATATGCTGTAATTCATAGATTTACAAAATTTTTGAGTGCAATATTTCCAATTTCCAATTTTGCTAAATTCCCGCTTGGGGTTTGGTTGAAACGAAGCAACCGCCGCCGTATTTTAAATATTTGGGTACATCGGGAGTTCCGTTTCCGTTCGTGTCTTTGAAACTTTTTAAAAATTCGAGAATTGCCATCCATTCTTTGCCTTTGTGTTTACCGAGTTCTTTGGTCTGATATTCAAGCGTATAAGCGTAAATATTTTTGATTTTTTTTCCGTTTTCGTCTTTTGGAGTAAGTTTTACCAAACCTTTGCTCATTTGCTTTATTTTGCCGATGAATGAAAGTAAATATGTATTTGCAGTAATGCTGTAAAGTTCTGAGCTGTTGCGAGATATGTCAATAACTTTACCGTTAATTTCAATTTCTTCAACTTTGCGCAACATCACTTTGTCGGGGTTGTAATGCACCAAAATGCCTGAGAAATAGAGATAACTGTCCGTGCCGGGCGTGGTGCTCATGAGTGCAACTTCCATGAGTTTCTTGATTTCGCGCCCTGTGAGCCAAACTTTTGCAAGCGGACTTCCCGGATGTGCCGAACTGTCTGCGCCCAAGGGCATGATACGAAAAACATCAGCCGGCGTAATTGTGCCTTTCAAAATGGATTCGCGCACGGTTCCGCCCGCAACAACTACAATATCAGTGCCTGAGCTAAACGAATCGGTGTAAAATTTTACGGCTTCAGCCACGAATTGTCCCATCAAACCTATGTTTCGGGTGTCGTAGTCGGCTGTCGGCAAATCGGTGTCGGTTTCGGCAAGTTTGGTGTCGTATTTTAAGCCGAGCGGTGCAAAAAATGGTTCGGAAACTCGGCTTTTGTAGGATTCTATCATTTTGTAAACCACGCCGTTCGCTTCAATTTTGTCGTCAATCGGAATAAGTTGGTAGCTGTGTTTTACGGTACTGCCCGAAAAATCCAATTCCAATTTCCCGAGAAATTGTCCGTACGCGCCGGTTTGCACAATCAACGTTTTTCCGACAATTTTGGGCTGCTGCGTTTTTATATGCGTATGTCCCCTGAGAATGAGGTCGATACCGGGAACCTTTTTCGCAAGTTCAGCATCTTCGCCGACCATATATTCTTCCTTGTCCGGATATACGCCGCTGTGCGACAGGTAGATAACATAATCGACTTTCTCGACTTCTCGCAAGGTTTTGGTGATGCGTTTTGCAGTTTTGAACATGTTTTCAAATTTCAGCGGCGCGGCTCTGGGTGCAACCGAAACGGCATCGTCGCCGATAAGACCGAAAATTCCAAACTTAATTCCTTGACGTTCAATGACTTTGTAAGGTTGTATCGTTTTGTTTTTGACTAATTCTTCCAAACCGTCATCAAAATCTTTTTCGGGTGTAAAAATAAATTGCGATGCTAAAATGTCGGGCGTTCCGCCGCGTTTTTGCGCTGCCACAATAGCTTCCGCCAAAAATTTCGGACTGAAATCGAACTCATGATTACCTATTGTAACGGCATCGTAGCCCATTACACTCATTAAATATAGTTGAAATCCGGTTTGATTTTCGAGAGTATGAAAAATTGTGCCCATCAGAAAATCGCCGGCATCAAGCACAAGTGTTGCGTCAGGATTGGCTTGTTTTTCGGCGTAAATTTTAGCTGCAATACGTGCAAAACCGCCTTTTGTGTTGTCGTTACGGGCGTACATGGGCGAATATTCGGACTCCGGACCGAAGCCCGTGAGGTTCGAGTGCATGTCGTTCGTGTGCAAAATCACAACTTTTTGCGCCGATACACTGAAAATTATCGAAAGAAAAACAGTTGCGGTAAAAATTGCGCGGAGATAAGTTTTCATGTCTTTTTCTTGGAAATTAAACTTTGTACAAATGTAGAAAAATATGTTTATTCAAACCCAATTTTCGGATACATTTCTATTTGAATTTTGATATTTTTGAAAGAAAGACACTTTTTTTTATAGAAAATTAAAATATTTGTTTAATTTTGGAGATGTTCCGAAAACGTTTTAGATATTTGTTTTTATCTAAATTAGTGTTTGTAAGAAAACGTATAAATAATTGAATATGTGTAAATTATAGCTTTATTTTCAATCGAATGTTTTGTCATTTAGTAGTCATTCAATGGTCAAAAAGTAGTCATTCTGTTGTTTTTTAATAGTTTCAATTGAATTTCGATTGAATTTCAACAGAATTTCTAAAAACATTCGGAACGAAATTTATCTATATCGTAAAGAATTTCAACAAGTTAAGAGTTCTCATACAACGACTATTTAAGACTTACAGTCTTGATTATCAATAGCTTTAACATCGTAAAGCAGAACTACACACATTGACTATTGACAAACATACAAAACATCTCAAGGCAAGGGTATTGTGTGATAGCGCAACGGCGGCTACGAACAGCCGCCGGACCGGTAGAAAATTCTATAAAGTATAAAATTGCCCGACTTTATATCTCACATACTAAACATATAATCATTCAAATCTTACAAAATATTTACAAAATAAAAATTTCTTTTTGCTACTGTAAAAATATGCGTATTTTTGCCTAAATTGCCCCTGCGTTATGGATTCTCGGAAACTTATTGATACTCTTGGCTTTAAACCCAAAGAAAATACATCGGATATTTTTGTTAAGAAATATACCGATG
>DYSM01000395.1 GCA_020718265.1 Draconibacterium orientale
AGTTTTTTCATTACCGATTCCAAAAATCCTTTTGCGTAGTCGAGTTCTTTTGTCAGTTTTTCAAGCTCTTTTTCTACATCAATAACTTCACCGAAAGGCACGAAAAATTCGGTTTGTTTGATAACGAATTGTACAGCGTTTTCGGGCTTTTCGGCAACTTTTTCAATTTCTTTGACATTACCTAATTTCATAATTAAATCATCGAAAACGGCATCGTATTTTCCGTCTTCCTGTTTATAAAACAGCGAAAGGCTTTCTTTGGTCGGCAGATTTTTTTCCTTGCGAATATTTCTGAGTTTACTGATGATTTCCTGTGTCTGTTCAAATTTTTCTAATATTTCATTGTCGTATTTTTCTGCTACCGGAATTTGGCAAATCATAATGCTTTCGCCGGATTTTCGTTCTTTATGGTTTTGCCAAATTTCTTCCGTAATAAAAGGCATGAACGGGTGGAGTATTTTCAACATCGTATCGAAAATTGTTTCAACGGCTTCGTAGGTTTTTGTGTCCATCGGCTGTTGATACGCCGGTTTAACGGCTTCGAGAAACCACGATGAAAAATCGTCGCGGAAAAGTTTATAAACCGTCATTACGGCTTCCGAAATTCTAAATTCATCGAATTGTTTATCAAGCTGTTCAAGGGTTTGATTCAATTTATGGTTGAACCAAACGACAGCTTTTTCAGCATAATCGGGTGTCGGAATTTTTGTGTCGATTTCCCAACTTTCGATTAATCGGGCGGTGTTCCATACTTTGTTGGCGAAATTTCGCCCTTGTTCGGGCAAACTGTCATCGTAGAGCAAATCGCCTCCTGCCGGCGAACAGAGCATCATTCCGAAACGCACGGCATCGGCGCCGTATTTTTCAATCAACATGAGCGGGTCGGGCGAATTGCCGAGTTGTTTCGACATTTTCCGTCCCTTATCATCTCGAACCATTCCCGTAAAATAAACATCTTTGAACGGAAGTGTTCCTCGATATTCGTAGCCTGCAATAATCATTCGGGCAACCCAAAAAAAGATGATGTCGTGTCCGGTAACCAACAAATTTGTAGGATAATAATAATTAATGTCTTTGTTTTCGGGATTTCGGATTCCGTCGAAAACCGAAATAGGCCAGAGCCACGACGAAAACCACGTGTCGAGAACATCTTCATCGCGGCGTAGATCGTCGATTTTCAGATTTTGATTTCCGGTTTTCGTTTTAGCTTCTTCCAAGGCTTTTTCGGGCGAAGCGGCAACCACAAAATCGTTTCCGCCCGGAAGATAATACGCCGGAATGCGTTGTCCCCACCACAATTGACGAGAAATATTCCAATCGCGGACGTTTTCCATCCAATGACTGTATGTGTTTTTGAATCTCTTTGGAGAAAACAGAATCGTATCATTTTCAACGTTTTCGATTGCCGGTTTTACCAATTCTTTCATTTTCAAAAACCATTGCATCGAAAGTTTTGGTTCTATCGGAACATTGGTTCGCTGCGAATATCCCACACGATTGGTGTAAGCATCAATTTTAACGATAAAGCCTTGTTCTTGAAGGTCGTTGGTAATTTCTTTTCTAACCGCAAATCGATCTTTTCCAATGTATAATTCGGCTTTTTCGCTGAGAGTTCCGTCATCGTTGAAAATATCAATGGAAGGCAAATTATATTTTTGCCCTATCAAATAGTCGTTTTCGTCGTGTGCCGGTGTTATTTTCAAAGCTCCGGTTCCGAACTCTTTATCGACATAATCATCTGCAATTAAAGGGATTTCACGGTTCAAAAGTGGAACAAGTAAAGTTTTTCCGTGCAAATGCTTGTAACGCTCATCACTCGGATTTACGCACACTGCCGTATCACCCAAAATAGTTTCCGGTCGTGTGGTGGCAATGGTTACATAGTCTTGGGAATCTTTAATTTTATAACGAACGTAATAGAGTTTCGATTGCTCGTCTTTGTATTCCACTTCTTCGTCGGAAACGGCGGTTTTGGCACTCGGATCCCAATTGACCATTCGCACGCCTCTGTATATCAATCCTTTTTTATATAAATCGACAAAAACAAGAATAACGCTTTCGTACAAATCATCATCGAGAGTGAATTTTGTTCGATCCCAATCGCACGAACAGCCGATTTTTTTTAGTTGTTCGAGTATTATGCCGCCGTGTTTGTGTGTCCATTCCCATGCGTGTTCGAGGAATTTTTCGCGCCCGATGTCGAATTTTGAGATTCCTTCGTCTTTCAATTTATTAACAACTTTTGCTTCGGTAGCGATAGAAGCGTGGTCGGTGCCGGGAACCCAGCAGGCATTCATGCCTTTTTGGCGGGCACGGCGAATCATAATGTCCTGAATTGTGTTGTTCATGATATGCCCCATGTGCAACACGCCGGTTACATTCGGCGGCGGAATGACAATTGTAAACGGCTTACGTTCATCGGGTTCGGAATGAAAAAACTTATTTTCAAGCCAATATTTATACCATTTGTCTTCGGTTTCGGCGGGATTATACTTTGCTGATTGACTCATTTTATAATTGATAATGGAAAGTTGATATTTATTTTAGTAGATTGCAAAAATAAGATTTATCGGAAATATTTGAGTGTATTTTACATAAAAACAATTG
>DYSM01000396.1 GCA_020718265.1 Draconibacterium orientale
GTCTGTTTTTAAAAAATCAAAATTATGCAAAAGTCAAATATCAGCACTGAAAAAATTGAACAGTGGAAAAAACAATACGGCGATGTGTATGCTTACGAAGTGGACGGCAATGTTGCCTACCTGCGAAAAGCCGACAGAAAAATAATAGCGGCAGCCCAAAGCATTGCCGGTAGTGATGCAATTCGTTACAATGAAATTTTGCTCGAAAACTGCTGGCTCGGCGGCGACGAAATAATTAAAACAGACGATGCTTATTTTTTGGGCATCAGCTCATTCCTTGCCGAATTGATTCAAATAAAAGTCGGTGAGCTAAAAAAGCTCTAAACGCCTTCGCCGTAGAAAAGACTGATTTTATCCGTCAAATAAACGCTCAAATTCGGTATTATCTCAAACAAAACCCTTCCGAACTAAGCGATACCGAATGGGCTGAGGCGTGGAACGATTTGGTTTGGGTGCGAAAAGCCGAGAAATCAATCTCGCGTGAATAGCCGGCGCAAAAGCACAAATAATCCGAACAATAAAGCACAGAGTAAAATGAAGATTGCCTCAATCGGATTGAAAAGTGCAATCAGAATAATTGCAATTCCGATAATCGAATAAAGAAGAATTTTAGGGACTAATGAACCGAACTTTGTCATATATCATTGAATTAAAAGACCGCTTAAGTGCTGCACTTACTCGGACTAAAACCACTGTGGACAAAGTTACGGAATCCGTACAAAAAACGCAAATACAATTCGGGAATTTAGGCAAAGAATTTACGGCGGCAAGTACAAAAGTCAATCGTCTCCCGAAAAGTATTAACCAATTAGAGCAAGAATTAAACGATTTGCGCAGAGCACAGGATAATGCCTTTTCAACACAAGGCATACGCGCGTATCAAAAAGAGATTGACCGCACGGAGCGCGACCTCCGCAAACTGAATCAGCAAAAATCAGGCGGAAAGCTCAGTGCGGCAAAAGCGGAACTCAAGTCTGCGATACCTGGTCTTGCCGGAGGTGCTGCAATGTTAGCAAATCCCTATGTTTTAGCAGGTGCTGCCATTGTAGGTGTCGGTAAAAAACTGTACGATGCAACCGAAATGGCTGTCGAGTTTGATAAAGGCATGTCGAAAGTAAACGGCACCTTGCAACTGCCGCCCAAAGAATTGGAAAAACTCCGAAATCAAATGATTGATGTAGTCCGGGATTCGACAACGGAACTAAACGCCATACCCGAAGCAATGAATAAAATTGTGTCGGGCGTGGGCGAGTTGCCTGCCGGCATGGATATTCTGAAACGAAGTTTAAAAGGCGCGGAAACAGGTCTCGGAGATGTTAATCAAATCGGCGATGCAACCGTAAACATTATGAATGCCGTAGGCAAAAGCAATACCAATGCGACCGAAGTAATGGATACGCTGTTTGCTACGTTAAACAAAGGCAAGGGTGAGCTTTCTGATATTGCAAATTACATGCCGCAACTGATTCCGTTCAGTAATAACCTTGGCATGTCGTTCAAAGAAACAGCCGGCGCATTTGCATTCCTCACGGCAAGCGGATTGAAAGCGGAACAGGCAACCACGGCACTAAAAAATACGCTCAATGCCTTCGGAACGGATAAGGTGCGTAAAAATTTTAAAAAAATAGGCATTGATATTTTTGATGCTGACGGCAAAATGCGGAAATTTGATGTTATCGCAAAAGAATTGAATGTATCACTTGCCGGCTTAACCGATGAGCAGCGTATCAAGAAATTTGAAAAACTCGGTCTCGACCAAGAGGCCGCGCTCGGTTTGAGCATTATGGCAAAAAAAGCCGACGAACTTGCCTCAAGCATTGATTACACCGTAAACTCTGCCGGTGAGCTTGACAAAACACTCAAAGCGACCGAAACTCCGCAACGAACACTGAGTAAGCTGAGCAATCAATGGAAAGGATTGATGCTCGAAATCGGGTATAAAATTTTGCCGCATGTAAACAGCGTTCTGTCCGATGTGCTTTCGTTTGTAAAATCAGTTACAGTCGGCATTAAAAGTGCCTACGAAAAAAGCGAACTGTTTCGAGATGTTATGACTTCACTATGGGACGTGTTTAAGCGTATGCAATTTTTTGGCTTAAAATCAATCATTGTCCCGTTTGAGAGACTTGTGTCTTTGCTAGGCATTACCAAACGCGGTGTCTCCGATGTTTTCATGGGTATTGATGCGTGGTATATAAACATCAAAACCAAACTGAGTGCAATCGGAGCCGGCTTTAAAGCGGTTTTCACGGAAATTGCCAAAGCATGGAAGGCTGTCTGGTCGGGTGATTTTGATGCCATCGAAAAGGTATCGTTCAGTTCGCTGTCGAAAAAATTTGACGAATCGTATTCGGCGGTCATTGCCGCTCGTGATAAAGCATCTGACAAATCTGAGGAAAAATTGGCGTTGTATCCGAACATTTATTCGCGCTACATGAAATTAATCAATGCAGATACGGATGGTTCTTTAAACCCTGACAATACAGGCGGAGATGACAACGCCTCAAACGACACGACATCCGGCATTGCGGACGTAATTTCAGGCGGCAAATCCGTAAAACAATACAACATTACGATAGATAATTTAATCGGTATGG
>DYSM01000397.1 GCA_020718265.1 Draconibacterium orientale
TACTTGTGTCTTGATACTTGTGTCTTGATACTTGTGTCTTGATACTTGTGTCTTGCTGCTTGATACTATTAACAATGTTTTCCGTCGAATGGTTGATCTTTTAATTTATGTCCGTTTTGATCATATTTATAGAAACCTTGCAGGGTTTTTCGTCCCAACCGTTGTGCTCTGACCAATTTTTTCAGTATCGGAGAGGGTTTGTATTTTCGGTCGCCGAATTCGTTGTACAAATTATCCATCCAACGTTCTACACGGTCGAGACCGATTTTATCTGCCATCTCGAAAGGTCCGAGAGGTAAACCGAGACCGTTTTTCATAACAAAATCAATATCTTCAATGGTGCTGACTCCTTCCATCAACAAAGCACAGGCTTCGCCAATAAGTGCAACGCCGAGTCGAACGCTTACCAAACCGGGCGATTCTTCGACATGAATCGGAATTTTATTGACCAATTGTGTGAATTTACGAACGCTTTCGCATGTTTCCGGAGTGGAATACAATCCGGTAACGACTTCCACGATTCGTGCTCCGGGAGAGGTTGTCGAAAAATGAAGACTGACACAACGTTTTTTGTGTTTCAAACCGGCAGCAAGTTCTGTAATAACAACTGTTGATGAGTTTGTAGCGATAATTGCGTGTTCGCTCACGTGTGCCTCAATTTCCTGAAAAATTGCCTTTCTAATGTCTTTACTTCTTTCACGTTGTTTGGACAGAATGGATTCTAAAACCAAGTCGCACTCGGCAAAATCGGAATATTTGAGTGTTCCGGTTATTCGCGACATGATGAGTTTTTTCTCGGACCCCGTCATACCCCAATGGTTAATTTTTTCTTCCAAAGCGTCCGACATTTCCGAAATCGCTTGGTCTATCATTTGCTGACTGAGTTCCAAAAAAACAACTTCGATGCCGCGAGATGCAATCATTAAAGTAATGGATTGTCCGGTAGCTCCGCCGCCTACAATTCCAACTTTGGAAAACAGTACTTTTGGTTTATCTTTTTTGCTTAACGCATAATTTTCAATAGATTCGATAATCGGCTCTGCCATAATATTTTGTTTTAGGAATATATAATTTGAAAATTAGGAAATGTGAAAAATGATTGATTTTCATAGTAAAAAATTATTTACATGAATAAATCACCTTATTACATTGAGGCTGCTTGATTTGCTGTAATTGCAATCAGGCTTACGATATCGCTCACCGAACAACCTCGCGATAAATCGTTGATTGGTGCTGCCATTCCTTGTAAAACGGGTCCGATGGCTTCGGCATTTGCCAAACGTTGAACGAGTTTGTAAGCGATATTTCCGGATTGTAAATCGGGGAAAACCAGTACGTTGGCGTGTCCTGCAATTTTACTTCCGGGTGCTTTTTTCTGTCCGATTTCGGCTATAATTGCAGCATCGGCTTGTAATTCGCCTTCTATCATCATGTCGGGAGCCATTTTTTGTGCTATTTCGGTGGCTTGACGCACTTTTGTTACCATATCGTGCTCGGCACTGCCTTTTGTGGAGAAACTCAACATTGCAATTCGCGGTTCAAAACCTGCGATGGCACGTGTTGTGATTCCGGTTTGTACGGCAATTTCGGCGAGTTGTTGGGCTGTTGGGTCGGGGTGAACGGCACAATCGGCAAAAACCAAAATTCCGTCTTCGCCGAAGGATTTATCGTTCAATATCATTATAAAAGCACCGGAAACAACACTGACTCCGGGTTTTGTTTTCACATATTGAAAGGCAGGTAACAATACATTTCCGGTTGCGTTTGCGGCTCCTGCCACTTCGCCGTCGGCATCGCCGGCTTTTATCATTACGGTTGCCAAATAGAGCGGATTGTTTTCGAGTAATTCAATGGCGGCTTCTTTGGTCATGCCTTTGGATTTTCGCAATTCGACCATCAAATCGGCGTATTGTTCTTTTTTTGCATGATTTTTTGGATCGACAATGGTGATTTTGTCCATGTTTTTCAGTCCGAATTTTTGAGCATCGGCTAAAACTGTTTCGCGATTTCCGATGAGAATGATTTTTGCCAAACCGTCTTCGGCGGCAATATCTGCGGCACGCATGGTGCGTTCGTCGAAACTTTCGGGAAGTACGATTCTTTGATTTGCCTTTCGGGCTTTGTCTTTAATTTGTTCGAGTAAATTCATTATATTCAATATTTTAGTAAAATCGATTTTGAAAATGCAAAATTACGAATAAAGTTTTCAATCGTTTCATAATTTTGATGATTTATCTCATCGGTTCGATATGTTTTGGAGCAGAGAATTTGGAAATGCGGAAATGTGGAAATTTGGAAATGTGAAAACTTCGTTAAACCGTGTGTTTCTGCAAGAACCGGTATCTACTGCAATGCAAAGTGTGGTGTTTCTGCAAGAAAACGTATCCGGTGCAATGCAAAGTGTGATGTTTCTGCAAGAAACCGCAAGCGTGCGTGGTAAAACATGGTGCTTCTGCAAGAAAATGTATCTATTACAACACAAAGTGAGGTGTTTCTGCAAGAAAATGTATCTATTGCAATGCAAAGCGAGGTGTTTCTGCAAGAAAATGTATCTATTACAATGCAAAACGTGA
>DYSM01000398.1 GCA_020718265.1 Draconibacterium orientale
AAATTGGGAATTGGATTTTTGGACTAAATTCTGAATTCCTTATTAATTCCTAATTCCTAAATTTCAATCAACTCGTGGTAAAGCTCGGCGTTGCTTGCAAAAACTGCATTTAGGATATTCTGTTTCAATGCTTTAATATTTTCGGTGTCGTCAGGTATTTCGCTCAAAATGGCTGATATGTCCGAGATTTGGGCTACTTCGATGATTTTTAAACGGCCGAAGTAAGGTTTCAGCGTGTTTAGTTCGCAAGTTGTGAGTGTAATTTGTTGTTTATCTGCATTTTGGCTCATTTGTTCGTGATATTGCTCGGAGCGTTTTCCGTCTATGGTAAATGAGAAAACCACGCCGTCGGGCACGTTTTTTGCCTCTATTTGGTGTCCGTGTGCTTCAATCACGGTTTTGCAAAACGCAAGCCCCAGCCCCGTGGAGCGGTGCGAGCTGTCGGCGTTGCCGAAATTTGTGTATTTTTCAAAAACATGCGGCAAATTTTCTTCCAAAATGTGTGCCCCGAAGTTTTTAATACAAATTTTGAGTGTGTTATCCGATATTTCGTCTGCAAAAATCTCAATAGCACTGTTTAAAGGCGCATAGCGAACGGCATTGGAGAGCAAATTGTCAAACACGCGCACGATGCTGTCTTTGTCCGCTCGGACAATGCAATTTGCGAAGTTAAATTTCAGTCGGAGGTTTTTTTCGCTTAAACTTGGTTCAAGTTCCGAGCTTAAATTTTCGAGCAATTGAGTTAAAGAAATGTCTTCAGGTTGAAGGCGCAATTGTGTTTGTGTGTATTTTTCCACATCTAACATATTCATAATGAGGCGCATCATTTTGTGTGCCGAGAGTTTTACAATTTCATTTTGGTTGTTGGCTATCATTTGCGTGAGCGGATTTTTCAAATCGTGCACCAAAGCGTGTGTAAGCGATTCTTTAAATTGATTAAGTTTTTGCAGATTTTCAAATTGTTCGTTGATTTTTTCGGCTTGTTTTTCAATTTCTACTTTTTGGGCAACAATTTCGCCGGTGCGTTCCAAAACGATTTTTTCTAATTTCTTGTTTTCATATTCAAGGCGTTTGTTGTTCAAGCGCATTGTGAGGTTTAAAATTGCGTAAATAAACAACGCAACGGCAATGTAAAACGGGTATTTTAAGCCTGCTAAGTTGTTTGGTTTGTAACTGAACAGATAATAAAATAATCGAGTATCGAACAAAAAGCTGTGTTTATTATTGATATTCAATGTTTTAATTGGTGTTTGTTCGGGATATGGCGCATATTCCTGCTCAATTTTAAAAGTGGCGTTCGTATCAAAATCTTCCGAAAAAACGATGAGTGTATGGTTCCGAAACGCAATAAATTCAGATTTTTTATCAAAATTTAAGTCCACAAAACCATAGGCGTTCGTGATGTCCGAAATTTCGTTCAATGGCTGCAAGTGCTTGTTATTCAGGTAAAGTGTTTTATCGGCATGGAAAATTATTTTGTCTGAAACTGAAAAAATGTCGGAGTAATTGTGAGCCAAAGGCATCTGCTTGACTATTTTGCCTTGCAAATTACACACTGTTACCAATTTACTTCGTTTGTTTTCTTTTTCGTCCAAACGCGCGTTCGTAAACGCAACGATGTGAGGTGTTTGGTCAATTTCTGTCAGTGTGGCTTTTGTGAAGTTCGTCCAGCCAAAAAATTCAATCGGTTCAAAAGCAAACTCAAGGTTGTCCGTATAAAGTAAAACGTACGATGCAAAATCGCCGTAAGCATACTCCAAATGTTTCACGGTTTGGTACATTTCGAGCGTATCTTTGTCGGCGGAAGTTCGGAGTCCTTCGGCTTCTTTGGGCGAAATTGTGTTTCCGGTTGAAATAACCTGCGCTGCCAGCAAAAACTCCTGACCGCCATAGTTCAAATGTTGCACTTTTGGGTTTACAAAGCTGTTTAATTTAGTTTTTATGCAATTTTTTTGTTCAACGTTGTATTTGTAAATATTGCGCGGCTGAACGGAGTAGCCTCCTTGTAAGTCCAGATAAATATCTGAATTTGAGGTGATTATAAAATTATTTACGACATCCGGTTTCTCATCGTAACGACTTACGGAATCGAGCACAATTTTTTCGGTCGGGTAAAGCAGTTTGGTATCCGCACGGTATCTTAGGATGTTCAAATAAGCTGTATTGTTTTTTACCGAAACAAAAAGTAATTCGGAAATTGAATCGCCGTCAATGTCCGAAAACGTGAAGCGGTTGCCGATAAATTGTTCGTTGTCTCGAAAAATATAGATTTGATTTAATTTTTGACCTTGAATCAGTTCAACCGAATGACCGGAAATATTGATATTGTGATGCCGAACTTTATCTGTGCTTTGGTCCTTGTCAATATCAATCCAATAGTCCTGCTGCGCATCTTCGTGCTTCCACACCGAATCCAATTCCAAAGTATAAGGTTGAAATTTGTTTTCCGGAACAATTTTGCTCACAGCAGCCATAAATAAAACGGCAATAAACGCAAACGCAATTTTTGTAATAATTTTGTATTTATTCATGTTGATTTATGAACGAATTGACAATGATATATAAAGGTTT
>DYSM01000399.1 GCA_020718265.1 Draconibacterium orientale
TCTAATATAAACGAATAATTTAGGTTTGAATTCGGCTGTATTCAGTTTTAATTTTTAACTTTGCGGGGCAGACGGGCGTTCTGTCGCGGTTGATGAAAATCGGCTGAGGAAAGTCCGGACAACACAGGGCAACGCACTCTCGAAAGGAGAGGCAGGCGCGAGTTTGCGGGCAACGGAGAAGAAAATAACCGCCGCTTTCGGGCGGTAAGGGTGAGAAGGCAGGGTAAGAGCTGCTCGTGGTACGGGCGATCGTACGGCGGTTCGTTCTGCGTGTTGCAATTCCGTGTACATCGGCGCTTGAGGGCGGCCCGCTCGATGCCGAGGGGTAGGAAGCATTAGATAAATGACAGAAACCTGTTTCGACAGGCACAGAATCCGGCTTACAACCCGTCTGCTTTTTTTTAATCCGTTTTCAAAATATTTCGTATCTTTGCAACAAAGGTTTCAAGATATTCAAAGTATGATTACAAATATTTCGCAATTGGATATGAACGGCACATACTCGTATGCCGATTATCTCACTTGGAAACTCATGGAACGCGTGGAGCTTATCAAGGGCAAAATTATGAAAATATCGCCTGCGCCGAACGTTATACATCAAAGTATTTCGCGGAATTTTACCGGAATTTTCTTCAATTATTTCAGAACTAAAAATTGCAGAGCATTAGCCGCGCCGATAGACGTGAGTTTGTACGACAAGAAAAAATCGGTAAAACAAAACAAAGATGTGTTTACGGTTGTGCAACCGGATTTGTGTGTGATTTGCGATTTGGAAAAATTGAACGAACTCGGTTGCATGGGCGCGCCGGATTTAATTATCGAAATTTTATCGCCCGGCAATTCCAAGAAAGAAATGCGTATCAAATACGATTTGTATGAGGAAGCCGGTGTGCGCGAATATTGGGTTGCCGACCCGGAACACCAAACCGTGCATATTTTTGTCATGGACGAAAACGAAAAATACCGAACCGCCGGCATTTACGTGTGCGATGACGTGATGACTGCGCAAATTTTTCCGGATTTGCACGTGGATTTGGCAGAAGTGTTCGCAGATTAAAATTTTGAGAATAATCGCATAACTATTTGAATATCTTTACAATATAATGAATTTACAGGAACAAATTTTCTTTGAAAAATTGAATTCTTTTATCAACACTAAAACGTTGATAAAATTAACGCTCACAGCGAAAAGAGACAAAACTTCGGACTTAAAAAGCATCATCGTAACGCTTGTAAACCTAAAAAAAGGGTTCAGCCTAAGTTTTGTATATCGACACAATACGAAAGATATTACGAAGAATTACAATTTTGAAGAAGGTTTGGATTTGGTAAAAAAAGCCCTTGAATCTGATTTTTATAGTGCTGATATTTACTCAAATACAGAAAATATTAATTATACAATTACGCCAAACGGAAAATATCACCTCAAAACCAACGAACCGACTTTGCAACCCATAACTACGTTTTTTCACGACAGAGTGAAAGACAGATTGATTTCTGCCGAAAAAAATGTGTATCTCAGAGAATTGGGAATTACGAATGCTAATTGGGAAATTCGCCGTGAAATGAGCGATAAGTTTAAACAAATCAACAAATACATTGAACTTTTAGAGCCATATTTGAACGAACTTTCATTTTCCGACCAAATTCATGTTGCCGATATGGGCGCAGGCAAAGGCTATTTGACATTTGCATTATACGATTTTTTGACAAACAACCAAAAGAAAAACGTAAAAATGACCGGCGTCGAATACCGAGACGAGTTGGTAACGACCTGTAATTCAATTGCCCGAAAATCGAATTTTGACAATCTAAATTTCATTCAAGGCACAATTGAAAAAACGGCACTCGACCGCATCGACATTCTCATTGCCTTGCACGCCTGCGATACCGCAACGGACGAAGCCATTTATCGCGGCATAAAAGCAGATGCTTCGCTAATCGTATGCGCGCCGTGTTGCCACAAACAAATCAGAAAACAATTTAACGTAACAAACGAACTGCACAATGTTGTGAAATTCGGAATACTAAAAGAACGTCAAGCCGAAATTATTACCGACAGCCTTCGCGCACTGATTATGGAAGCGCACGGCTACCAAACCAATGTGTTTGAATTTATTTCCACCGAGCATACGCCCAAAAATGTAATGATTGTGGGCAGAAAAATTCGCGAACGAAACCCCGACAGGCAAAGACTCTTCGACAGCATTGCTGCCATAAAACAACTGTTCGGAATCGAAAAACATTATCTTGAAACGCTTTTGGAAATTTGAAAAACCTTAAAAGAGTCCGCTCCGAAAAGTGGTTTTAGCCGCTTATCTGAATGGTCTCAAATATAATCAGAGCTTGCAAGAAAACTCATAACACATTGAAATACTTAATGTTATAGTGATAGTTCTATTTGAATGTCTTAAGAAATTCTGCTGAAACTATTAAAAAACTATTGAAAAATTATTGAATGACAATACATTCAATTGAAAAAACAACTATAAACTACATAAAATTAAATATTTATACTGAAGATGTGTTAATTTGATAATATGTTAATGTGCTAATTTTCTTATTAT
>DYSM01000400.1 GCA_020718265.1 Draconibacterium orientale
TGACCTGCATTCGTCCGTAGGACAATGTAGCGTCATTTCAAGATTGACATGACACCAGTGCTTGTAAGAAAACTTATAACCTGTTGAAGTTCTATAACATATAGTAAAATTTCGTTCCGAATGTTTTTAGAAATTCAGTCGAAATTCAATTGAAACTAAAAAATACAACTGAATGACTAAACATTCGACTAAAAAAATGACTACAACATACAGAACTTCATACACTTACACGTTTTCTTGCAGACACTATTCAGGAAGTCTTGAAATCAGTGTTTTAATAATTGCGGTCATGTTCGGCTCAACGGTTCCGGCAACGTCTTGCACTTCTTCGTGCGTGGTTTCTTCGCCGTAGGCAGGTGTGGTTACGTTCGTAATTACCGACATCCCAAACACTTTCATACCTTGGTGGTGCGCCACAATAACTTCCGGCACGGTGGACATTCCGGTAGCATCGGCTCCAAAAATGCGGAACAAACGGTATTCTGCAGGCGTTTCCAAAGCGGGACCGGAACTGCCGATATAAATACCTTTGCGTACCGAAATTCCGAGTTCGTCGGCAATTCCTTCGGCAAGTTTCAGCATTTCCGGGTCATACACTTTGCTCATGTCAGGGAAACGCACGCCAAAGTCGTTGAGGTTTCTGCCGCGCAACGGACTTTCCGGAAAAAAGTTGATATGGTCTGTAATTAACATCAAATCACCTTGTTTGAAATCCGGGTTCAAGCCGCCGGCAGCGTTGGACACGATTAAAGTTTTCACGCCCAACAGGTTCATCACACGCACGGGAAACGTAACTTGCGCCATCGGATATCCTTCGTAATAATGGAAACGTCCTTGCATAGCAACTACATTTTTGCCGCCCAATTGTCCGAAAATGAGTTTGCCCGAATGTCCTTCAACGGTCGAAACCGGGAAATTCGGGATTTCGGAATAAGGTATTGCCGTTGCGTTTTCCAATTTTGTGCCCAAGCCGCCTAAGCCGCTGCCGAGTATTATACCTATTTTCGGTACTACCGAAATTCTTTTTTTGAGAAAATCTGCTGTTTCTCTGAATTTTTCTGTCATATCGTTATTTTGATAAATGTTTACATTGCTAAATTTATGATAGCCTGCGAAGATACGAAAACGTTTGCACTTTCGGAAATATCTAAGTAAAAAAAAAGTTTTTCACTCCGAAATATTATCTTTGCAGAAAGATTTTCTGTTTTTTTTACGAAAAATATCATGCAAAAATTCGATATTCTTATTTGCAATGCTCAAATTTTGACGATGGATTCCAATTTTACGGAATACAAATCCGGATTTCTCGGCATTTCCGGCGGACGTATCTCCGCACTCGGCGAGATGTCAGAACTGTCAAATTATGAAGCTGTTACAATTATTGATGCAGGCGGAAAAATTCTGTTGCCCGGCTTCGTGAACACGCACACGCACATTGCGATGACGGTTTTCCGAGGCGTTGCCGATGACATTGCGTTGCACGATTGGTTGATGAAATACATATTTCCGATTGAAAAAGAGTATGTTACCGAAGATTTAGTGTTGAAAGGCGCGCGTTTGGCAATTTTGGAAATGCTCAGCACCGGCACAACTTGTTTCAACGACATGTATTATTTTGCTGACAAAGTCGGGCAAGCCGCTGCCGAACTCGGTATGCGCGGCATAATTTCCGAAGGCTTGGTGGACTTTGCCGCACCGAACACCAAAACGCCGGACGACGGTTTGGAATACAACGAATTTTTGATTCAAAAATACAAAAACCATCCGCTTGTGCGCGTCGGAATTTCGTCGCACGCGCCTTACACGTGTTCGCCCGAGTTATTGCAAAAAGCAGAAAATCAAGCCAAAACGCACGGATTGAACCACCATATTCACATCGCCGAAACCGAGTGGGAGTTTCAAAAATTTTGGGACGAGCATGGCGTTTCGCCTCTTCAATACCTTGATAATCTGGGTGTAATATCCGACCGAACCGTTGCCGCGCACGGCATTTGGCTGACAGACGAAGATATTTCAATTCTAAAAAAACGCAACGCCGGCGTAGCGCATAACCCGGAATGTAATATGAAAATATCCAGCGGAGCCGCTCGAATTCCCGAACTTTTGGAAGCCGACGTAAAGGTTGGTTTGGGCACCGACGGACCTGCGAGCAATAACGATATGGACATGTTCGGCGAAATGCGCGCCATGGCATTGTTGCACAAATTCGCAAGCAAAGACCCGACCGTGCTGCCCGCCAAGCAAGCTCTGCGCATAGCCACAAAGGGCGGCGCGGAATTATTGAATTTAGACAAAGAAATTGGCTCGATAGAGATTGGCAAATGTGCCGATTTTATTTTAGTTGAAACCGCGGGCTTTGCCGCCGTGCCGATGTATGATGCGTATTCGGCATTAGTGTATTCCATTGGAGCACAGGCTGTTTCCGATACTTTTGTAAGCGGAAAACATGTTTATCAAAACAAAAAATTTCCGAATGTAGATGTTGCGAAAATTATTACAGATGTTCGAGAACTTTCGGCGCACATTCATCCGGCATCATCGGCATATTCCGAAACTCTGTAATA
>DYSM01000045.1:0-4468 GCA_020718265.1 Draconibacterium orientale
AGAACTAGCTATGACTCGCAATATTTCTTTCAGTTTGTTTGTAGAAAATAATTAAATACACTATTAAAATTATTTTTCGAAAATAGCCTTCTTCAAATCCGATAATTTTTTGCTTCTTTCAATCAACTTTGCACCATGTATTCAGTCAATAATATAGAACTTTCGTTTTCGGGAAATCCGCTGCTGCGCGGGGTTTCGTTCGTTATCAATAAAAAAGACAGGATTGGTCTGACCGGAAAAAACGGTGCGGGAAAATCCACGATGTTAAAGATTATCAAGGGTTTACAACAAATTGACGGCGGTTCGGTTTCGTTTCCGACCGATGCTACTGTCGGATATTTACCTCAACAAATGGTGTATCCGAAAGGCAAAACCGTGTTGCAGGAAACTTTGACGGCGTTTGAAGAAGTTAATAATTTGAAAATCAAGATAGAACAACTTGGGCATGAGCTTGCCGAACGCACCGATTACGAGTCGGATTCGTATCACAAACTCATTGACCACTTTACACGTTTGCAAGACCGCTTTACGTTTTCGGGCGCGGAACATGCCGATGCTTCTGCCGAAAAAATGCTTAAAGGCTTGGGTTTCACACCTTTGGATTTTGTCCGACAAGCTGAAGAATTCAGCGGCGGCTGGCGAATGCGCATCGAATTGGCGAAAATTTTGCTTCAAACACCCGATTTACTTTTGCTCGATGAACCTACGAATCACCTTGATATTGAGTCTGTTGCGTGGCTGGAAACTTTTTTGAAATCATACAACGGCGCAATTGTGCTCATTTCCCACGACCGCATTTTTCTGGACACCGTAACCGATAGAACCATCGAAATTGTAAAAGGAAATATTTACGACTACAAAGCCTCATACTCGCGCTTTGTGGAATTGCGCAAGGAACGCATTGAAATTCAGAAGGCTTCGTATCTGAATCAGCAAAAAATGATTGCCGAAACCGAAGATTTTATCGAACGTTTCCGATATAAAGCGACCAAAGCCGTGCAGGTGCAATCGCGTATCAAACAGTTAGATAAGGTTGAACGCATCGAAATTGACGAAGAAGATATTTCCGACATTCATTTTCGCTTTCCGCCCGCACCTCGTGCCGGCGATGTTGTGTTTGACGTTCAAGAAATTACGAAACGTTACGGCGATAATGTTGTACTTCAAAATTTATGGATTTCCATAGAGCGCGGCGAAAAAATTGCACTCGTCGGAAAAAACGGACAGGGCAAAACCACGTTTGCTCGAATTTTAATGCAAGAAATTGATTATGAGGGTGTTCTGAAAGTCGGGCATAATGTAAAAATTGGATATTTTGCTCAAAATCAAGATAAAGTTTTAGACGAATCGAAAACCGTTTTTCAAACGTTGGACGACATTGCGGTTGGTCCCGTGCGGACGCGCATACGCGACATTTTGGGCAATTTCCTGTTCGGCGGCGAAGATATTGACAAGCGTGTGTCCGTGCTGTCGGGCGGCGAACGCTCGCGGCTTGCGCTGGCAAAGCTCATGCTCGAGCCTTACAATGTGCTGATTTTGGACGAACCGACGAACCACCTCGACATGCACTCGAAAGATATTTTGAAGCAGGCATTGCAAAATTACGACGGAACGCTCATTCTCGTGTCCCACGACCGCGACTTTTTGCGCGATTTATCGGACAAAATTCTCGAATTTTCTGATAAAAAAATCAAACAACATGCCGGCGATATTTTGCTTTTTATGCAAAAAAAACGCTTGGAGCAGTTGGACGATTTGAACAAAAAAACGGAACAAAACCGACAATCGAACGCCGAAAAATCGGACAGCGACAACAAAAAACTCTATCTGCTGCGCAAAGAACACGAAAAAAAGATTCGTAAAGCTGAGAAAGATATTGGACTGTGCGAAAGCGAGATAGAACGTTTGGAAACTGAAATTAAAACAGCTCAAACTGAGATTTCAAACAGCGAAAACGCTTCAAATCCGGAATTTTACAAAACGATTGAATTAAAACAAAAACAACTCGAAGCCATTGTGGAACGTTGGGAAAATTTACATTCCAAACTCGAAACACTTGAAAAAGAGAAAGAAAGCTTATAGTCAGTAATTTACACGTTTTCATACAAACACGGAATATACAAATGATGTCTGAGAATCAAAATATTAGCTTATCGGAACTAAACAGACTTGTGGCGCAAACTTTGAAAAAAAGTTTTACGCAAGGCATTCGTGTGGTTGCGGAAATAAGTCAAATTCAAGAAAATTCTTCGGGACATGCGTATCTGGAATTGATTGAAAAAGAAAGTATTAGCGATAATTTGTTGGCAAAAGCGCGCGCCACAATTTGGGCATCTTCATACCGAATGATAAAGCCGTATTTTCGCAGCGTTACAGGAACCGATTTGCAAGCCGGCATGAAAGTTTTACTTGTTGTGCGCGTGGAATTTCACGAAGTTTACGGTTATAGCCTGAATATTACGGACTTAGACCCAACATATACCATGGGCGACATGGAACGCCGCCGCCTTGAAATAATCCGAAAATTGGAAGACGAAGGCGTGATTGACATGAACAAGTCTATCGAGCTTGCCACTGTCCCTCAACGTATTGCGATAATTTCATCGCCCACAGCTGCGGGATACGAAGATTTTATGCGCCAACTTTCAGAAAATGAACGTGGTTACGTGTTTTACACAAAATTGTTTGCGGCAACCATGCAAGGCGCGGAAACTTCACAATCTGTCGTGGCGGCGTTAGACAAAATCGCAGAATCCGAAACGGAATTTGATGCCGTGGTGATTATGCGCGGCGGAGGTTCAAAAACCGATTTGCAAGCATTCAACGATTATTGGATTGCGCTGAATATCACGCAGTTTCCGCTTCCAATCATAACCGGAATCGGGCACGACCGCGATGAATCCGTTGCCGACCTTGTGGCACATACTGCACTTAAAACGCCTACCGCAGTTGCTCAATTTTTCATCGGAAAACTCGAAGATTTTGATTCGTATCTCGATGATTTATACGACAATACACATTCTGTTGCGCAAACTCAGCTTCAAAATCAGCAGAATAATTTAGAACGCGTTGCCTACCGTTTTGCGCCAAAAATAAAGACAAAAATTCAATCGGAATCTCATAAATTGAATATTTTGGAAATAGAGGCAAAAAATGCTGTAAATCAATCTATTAAAACGAAACACAAAGAAATTTCTGACATCAGCAAACAACTTTCAGCAGATATTGTTCGTTTGCAAGCATCAGAATATCAACGTTTTAAAAATATATTTTCGATTCTGAATCAAAAAGTGGAAACAAGACTTTTGCGTGAGAAACACAAACTCGAACTTGCCACGCACCGCACCGAATTACTTTCACCTGAACATGTTTTACAACGCGGTTATGCTTATGTGAAACAAAACGGAAAAATTGTAAAAGACAAAGCTGATATTCAAGTAAATACAAAAATTGAAACCATTATGCGCGACGGTGTTTTGGTTTCTATTCCGAAGCTAAATATCAATAAATAAGTCGGTTACAGAATCATCCGGCATCATACACGATTCGGTTTTTCCGAACCAACGATAGCGATTTCGTGCAATAAAATCATACACAATATTTCTAAGAAATCTTGGAAAAATAAAAAACACAACTGACATTTTCCAAAATCCGCCAAACGTTTTAGCAATACGCAAAGCAGCATCCGATTTGGTATAAACGTTTCCGCTTCGCACATAGATAACACTGTCTGTCAAGGTTTTATCAAGGTTGAATCCGTCCAAAACTTTTGAACCAAAATCGGATTGCAAAGAAGCAAAACGGAATTTTCGTGATTTATCTCGCTTGATTACAATTTGCACAGAGCGATTGCACAGGACACAAACGCCGTCGAATAACAGCAAATGTTCGGGAATTATCATAGTAAACGTCCTGATTTTCTGATAATTGCATCTTTCCTTACGCCGACAATTCTGCCAACAATTGACAACGGCACAAAACCGAGCAAAAAAACACTGTGCACTGTGCCGGACGCCGGATACGAACCTTTTGTGTCAAGCAAAATCTGTATAATGTTATCCCAAGTTAGTTCCGGAACAAGTATGAACGACAGCGCAAAACTTACCGCCAAACCTGCAATCATGCCCAGAAGCGTGTAAAGTGAAGTATTGTAAATAGCCTGCTCCAAGCCGTGTACTTTGCGTAAATGCTTTACAATTTCTTCGTTACGACGCTCATATTCAGCACGATGATGTGTAGAACCGTTTTTCAATTCAGAAATTCCGGCTGCAATTGATTCAACTTCCGGTTTCAATCCCTTACAATGCTCGCAAGTATCTGAAAATGTGTCTATTCGCTCTGAAATTCGTTCTAATCTGTCAATTTTATAAAAGACATAATCTTTACGAAACAGCTCTTCTGTCTGCGTTTTAATTGTTCGTTTTATTTGTGTGGACCACACGTTTAATTTTTCCATGTTTGAGATGTG
>DYSM01000045.1:4568-13690 GCA_020718265.1 Draconibacterium orientale
AACTTTCAACTTATTGCATCGGTTGCTCGTCAGGCGGATAAAATTCTTTTTTGAAATTAACCAAACTGACCATTTTGCTCGAGCGCGTTATGGCTGTGTAAAGCCAACGCAAAAACTCGGTATTTATCATATCATCAGTCAGATAACCTTGGTCGATGAAGACTTTTTTCCACTGTCCGCCTTGCGCTTTGTGGCACGTTACGGCGTAGGCATATTTGATTTGCAGTGCATTAAAAAATTTATCGTCCCGAATTTCTTTTAAACGCTGTTTTCTGTTGCTAACATGCGCATAATCAGCTTCAACCTTATGGTAAAACTCTTTATTTTGTTCGGAAGTCAGCGAGGCGGATTCCATCGAAAGCGTATCAAGAATAATTTTGGCATCTATTTCCAAATTTTCATAATCTGTAAACGCAAGTGTAACATCTGCAAACCGATAACCGTAACGCTCGGCATATTTATTAATACGTTTTACCTCGACGGTATCGCCGTTTGCAATAAATTCGAGTTCCGGAAAATCTTTTGTCCAAAAGTAATTATTTTTCACAATCATAAGCAAATCGCCGACAGAAAGTTCCTCCTCTCGAAACAAAACCGAGTTGCGAATGCCTTGATTGTAGCGGTTTGCACGCTTGTTCGACCTGCAAACCACAATCACATCCTGTTCGCCATACTTATTAAAAGCGTCGGAAATTCCGTCGATAAGTTCGGAGCCGGAAATTGGTTTAATGTCAGGAAAACGCTTGTGAGAAATTTGCGGAAACGGCGGTCGTTCGGACTTGCCTTCGTATGCGCCCAGCATTTCACGTATGCGCGTGGCGTTCCACAAAATGCCCGAATCCTGCGCCTGCCGAACCACTTGTGTTAATTCAACCTCAACAACAGACAATCCGTTCGCTTCCAACTCTTTACGGTCAAGCGCGGGGCTTACGTCCAAACCTACAGGCGGAAGTTGCGCCGTGTCACCGGCAAAAATAAGTTTGCAGCCTTTGTCATTAAACACGTACGAAATCAGGTCGGCGAGCAATTGTCCGCTTCCGAAAATGCCTTTTTCACCCGAATTTGAAATCATCGAGGCTTCATCCACAATAAAAATGGTCTTGGAATAGAGGTTCACATCCAACAAAAAACGCCCAAAACCATCGGAAGATGACTGTTGTCGATAAATTTTTTTGTGAATTGTGTATGCCTCTTTTCCGGCGTAAGAAGTGAGCACTTTTGCGGCTCTTCCGGTTGGCGCAAGCAGAAACGTCTTGATTTTCAGTTCTTTCATGGCTTTTACGAAAGCAGCGAGCACGGTTGTTTTTCCCGTACCTGCATATCCGCGTAACAAAAACGCCGAACGTTCCGTCGATTCATCAGAAACAAACTCGCCGAGCAAGTTAATCAGAACTTGCTGTTGCTCAGAAGGTTCAAAGCCAAGAGCTTCTTTTATTTTGTGAGAAAAATAGTCTTTAAGCATAAATCGCTAAATTATTGAAAAAAATTAGACCGGTAAAAAGTATTTTTTTTACATTTGCGGTGCATTAAAAAAATAAATCATGACAACGTTTTGGATATTTTTCTGGATTGTTATTGCGGGAGCCGCACCTACGTTATTATATTTTGTAGGATCAAAAAACAAAATTGTAAAAATTGGATTGCAAGTGATTCTTCTTGCGGCAATTATTTTTCTCAGCAAAAGCCTTTATGACGGCATTATGTCTCCAATTCGTTTTGAAAATGAAAAAACTACGCGCTACAAAGCTGCCGTTCAGGAACTTATACAAATTCGCAAAGCGCAGGAAGCCTTCAAACGCGAAAATGGCAAATTTACACCAAGTTTTGAAAAATTAATCGAATTTGTAAAACACGATTCACTCACGGTCGTGGTTGCAATCGGTGCGGTGGACGATTCCATTTTTGAAAAACCTGAAATTAATTTCGACCGCATTAAGGCAGAAAAATATGCCCTTGACAAAGGTTACATCAAACGCGATAGTGTGAAAGTCTGCGTTATAGATTCTTTGTTCAAAGGTTTCGATATTGAAACACTCGGACAAGTTCCTTTCCAAAAAGGTAAAATGTTCAAAATGGACACTGCTACCGTAAGTATGAGCGGAATTCCTGTACCGGTTTTTGAAGCCTCCGTTACGAACAAAGTTTTGTTGGATGGGTTAGATAAACAACTGATTATCAACTTAAATGAAACCGAAATTCAACTGGAACGTTTTCCCGGTTTGCGCGCAGGTTTGCTCGAATCCAGCAACAACAACGAAGGAAACTGGAGCAAAGAATACGAATTAAAGTAAATTTTTCATAACAAAAAAAGGTTAAAATCCGTCGGAAATTGTAAAAATGACCGTACGGATTTTAATTTTTTGTATATTTTATGTAAATTAAAATATTATTTTTATCTTTGGAACGAATAAAAATACCCAATTTGAGATGGAGAAGTTTTCGTTTTTTCACGATTCATTCAGTATCACCAAGACATCAAGCTATTTTTTGTCTCTGCATTTAGAGAGCACAAGTTTCTCTTATGTTATTTTAGATACCGTTGTGAAACGCTTTGTAGCCGTAAAACACGAGCCTTGTGAGGAAAATTTGCGCGACAAATCCTATTCGGAAAAAATTCAGGCGATGCTCAAAAGCGATGCGTTTTTGAACAAACATTACAAGTCGGTAAATTTTGGGTTCGTAACTCAAAAATCAACCTTGATACCTAAACCGTTATTCGATAAAAAATATCTGAAAGAATTTTTCACGTTCAACCAAGTGTTGGCTGACACGGACGAATTACATTTCAACTATCTCAAAGGTTTGGATGCTTATAATATTTTTGCAATACCGGGCGATGTAACTACGCTGATGGTCAATCGATTTCCTGAAATTCAATTCTGCCATCATGCCACATCCTTTATTGTCGGTACGCAACAAGCCATTGCACTTCTGAAGCTTAAAATGCCATCTATCCATGTGGACATCAACGATAATTTTATCGACATCATCGGTGTAAGCGGCGGTCAAGTTGTGCTTTACAATAGCGAAACATTTACAAGTATAGACGACATTTTGTATCATTGCCTCAATGTTGCGCAACAGCTTGAAATGCAGCCGTCTAAATGTTACATGTTTGTTTCGGGCGATTTTGATTTAAAAGCGCAAAGCGGAAAAACGCTCAAACGCTATTTTCCGAATTTGCGCTTGGCAAAAGATAATACCGGCGCGGAATATCATTTCGACAAAGTGCCGGAACATCGGCTGGCAACGATTTTAAACTTGCATACATGCGAATAATTAGAGGACAATACAGAGGCAAGCAAATTACCGCACCCAAAAGTGTGGACGCGCGTCCGACAACGGATTTTGCAAAAGAAGGCTTATTTAATATTTTGGAAAATCGTTACAATATCGAAACGTTGGACGTTTTGGACTTGTTCGCGGGAACCGGAAATATCGGTTTTGAATTTCTTTCGCGCGGCGCGAAAAGCGTAGTTGCCGTTGAATCCCTTCGTTCGCACGCGACATTTATCCATAAAACAGGCGAAAATTTATTTGGCAAGAAAATTCGTGTCATTACAGCCGATGCCTTCAAATTTGTTGAAAAATCGCCTTTGAATTACGACATTATTTTTGCCGACCCGCCGTATGATATTGAAGGTTCGGACAAACTTCCTGATATCATCTTTACCTCCGATTTATTAAAACCGGACATGCTTTTTGTGATGGAACATTCTGAAAAACTGAGTTTTAAAGAACACGCATACTTTGAGCAAGAACGCAATTACGGCAAAGTGCATTTTACATTTTTCAAGAAACCCGAAGATGCAATTTAGCCTTTGCAAATTTCCAAAATTGCTTGTGCCCAGTGTGTTTCGGAGTTTAAATTGTCAGCTAAAATAAGCTCTTCGCCGCCGTTTTCGATAAAAAGTTTACGATAATCTTCTCTAATTTCGACAAGCGTTTCCAATGAATCTGCAGTGAAAGCCGGAGCAGCAACCAGCAAACGTTTCACGCCGGATTTAGCAAGATTTACCACAACTTCGTCCGAAAACGGATTCAACCAATTTTCCGATAAGCGCGACTGAAACGCGACCGAATAGTTCGATTTTTCAAGATTCAATTTTGACACGAGCAAACGCGTGGTTTCGTAGCAAGTTGCTCTGTAACAGAATGTTCCGTGTGCGGGAAAACTCTTGTCGCACGAACATTCGGAGGTTTTCAGTTCGGGATGAATTTTATCGGTATGGCGATACGGCAAACCGTGGTATGAAAACAGAATGTGTTCAAAATCAACAGGTTTAGATTGCTGAATTTGTTTTGCAAACGCTTCAACAAACGCCGGATGGTTGTAATATTGGTCGATAAATTTTATGGCAGGAATGATTTTCCACGATTTCAAAATCCGCATAACTTCCTGATACACAGAACCCGTCGTGGACGAAGCGTATTGCGGAAACAACGGAAAAACAGTAATTTCCTGAAAATTTTCCGATTTAATTTTTTCCAAAACCGAAGCTATGCTCGGTTTTCCGTAACGCATTGCCGCAAAAACAGTTGTGCCTGAACCGGAAATATTTTGAACTTTTTTCTGCAATTCTGTCATCGAAATAAGCAACGGAGAACCTTTATCTGTCCAAACGCGCTTGTAAAGTGCTGTGGATTTGGATGTTCTGAACGGAACGATAATCAAATTTACCAGAATTTTTTGCGCAAGCCAAGGCAAATCTATCACGCGACGGTCGTTCAAAAATTGGAATAAATATCTGCGAACAGACGATTTTTCGGGACGGTCAGGTGTTCCGAGATTTACGAGAATCAATGCTTTTTTGCTCATTTTCAGGCAATTGAATTTGCAATTTCAACAGCTTGCTTCACTCGGTCAGCCATGCCAATACCGTTGCGAATGTTTCCTGCGAGAATCAAACCTTCGTATTTTTGCTCAAGTTCGGATATTTTCGCAAATCGCGTTTCTGAAGATATGGTGTATTGCGGAATTGCATTTTTGTAGCGGAAAATTTTTAGCATATCCGGAGTTTCAGAAGTTTGCATCAAATAAGCTATTTCTTTCAAAACCAGAGCTTTAACCTCTTCATCGGACATGTCGAACAGTTGCGGATTTAGCACGCCGCCCATAAAAACCGAAAGCAATGCCCCACCCTGCGGCGCACGCCCCGCGAATAGAGATGACGGAAACAAAACGCCCAAAATCGAACGATTTTCAACAGCCGGAATTAATCCGCCAAATGCCTGTAATTCAACACCTTTCCAAGTTTTATAGCCAAGTGAAACTTGTATAATTTTGGCATATTCCAAATTTGAAATGGATTCAAATTCGGCTTTGGGAATAAAATCCAACACTTCCGGCAGTGCATACGCGCCGATGGTTGTTATGACTTTTGCAGAAGAAATTTCTACGAAGTTATTTTCGTGCAAAAAGCTTGTCTTGAAACCGGAATCTGATTTTGAAACTTTTATATCTTTGGTATTCAATAAGATATTTCTATCGGAAATTGATTTTGTGAGTGCATGAATCAAATTTTGCAGACCGCCATCGGCAGAAAAAACCTCTTTTGTGGCACGTTTTTCCAATTCTGATTTTGGTTCTTTTGCTTTTTTCATCGTTCCGCGAATGAAACTGCCGTAAGTTTGTTCCAAATTATACAATTTCGGAAGTGCAAATTTTGTTATCAATTTCTCGGGATTTCCTGCATAAACACCTGAAACAAAAGGATTTACGGCATAATCTAAAATTGATTTTCCCAAGCGACGTTTCACTAAATCGGCAACGGATTCGTAAGGATTTGTGCCGGCTTTGCGAAACGGTTCGCCAAATACGCGCAACTTATCGCTGAAGGTAAACAGATTTGTGGAAATTGCAGAAATCGGTCCTGACGGCAAAGCTTGCCACTTGGCATTTTTCAAAATAAAGCGGCGTTTTGCAGTCGGATTTGCCGTAACAAGCTTACAATCAGCCTGTAAATCGTCAAACAGTTGCACAAGCTCGGGATTTCCGAGCACGCCGGTATTCGGACCGCACTCGTACACAAAATCGCCGACTTTAAGTGTTTGAATCACACCGCCGGCTGAGTGATTTTTTTCAAGCAGTGTAACAGATTTACCTTTTTTTTTGAGATAATATGCCAAAGTTAAACCCGTAAGTCCCGCGCCGATTATGATAATATCTGATTGAATTTGTTTCATTTAAGAGAAATAATGACTGTCTCGATTTTACAGTCGAAATTAGAGTACAAAGTTAGTTAATTGAACGAAATTATAAAAAAACAAAACGATTTATTACAAAATTACAACAAAAAAGCTTCAAAGTTTTTTTCTTTGAAGCTTTGAAAAATGTACGAAATTGTTTTTAATTTGCTTTATACCAATCCGAAGGGCGAATAAACGCATCTCCGTAGCCTTTTCTTACAATTATTTTCAGATTTTCTTCTGCGTCAGCTTGGTATTTGTAATTTCCGAACATGTAACGATTTAGTCCGTCTTTGCCCTTTACGATTGTAACGTTGCACCGGCATTTTTTGAAAAAAGGGTCAGATTTAGTAATGATTCGTTTAGCAGCCAAAATTTGAATGACATATTCGCCTGTTCCGACAACATTTCCGGCATCGGGTTTTGTGTTGTCATACGAGCCGTCTCCGGTTTTGTTGGTTGTCGGTGTGGTGTTTCCGGTTTCGTCAATATCAGCCACATACGCTTTTTTGCGCGTGCCTTCGTCCATAATTGTGAGCAGCGCATCGCCGTCTTTGCCTTTGTAGTCAATGAGATTTACACTGATTTTTTCTTCCGGAATTCCGTTTTTGGTCAAATAATCCACAACGGTTTGGGTGCGTTTTTTGTTGCGTTTACCGTTGCCTTCGTCCGGCACGGTTACGTCGATGACAAATTCAGGATTTTCTTTATGAAACTCTGTAATTGTATTTAAAAACAGCGTTGTATTCTCATTTATTTCATCGGAGCCTTTATCGAAACCAACTTTGTAATTCTTTGTAACATCTTCATATTTAATCGTATCCAATTTTCGGGAACTAAGTTCGCGTTTTCGTGTTGTATCCGTTGGTGCGGTAAACACAAAAGCCTCAGGGAAATAACCTTTTGAGGTAACTTCGGCATAGTAATCTTTTCCGCGTTGCACGCCGAGTTCCATGCGTTTAGAGGCGTTCAAATTGCCCTGATAACCGGCTTTGTCGTCTGTTACATTTTGGATTTTCAAATTTACATTTTCCGGTGATGCTCCTGATGTGTTAATATCTGCTTCAACAACGAGGTATTTCAGCGAAGAATCGGCATAATTAATGTAGTAAATGTCTGAATATCCGAGCGAACCAACACGCGAAGATGTAAAGTAGGCTTGTGCTTTATCTTTGCTCAAAAAATAGTGCGTGTCGTTGGCTACGGAGTTTGTCGGAAAGCCCATATTCACGGCTTCACTGTAGTTTCCGTTGTCCGAAGTTGCATAAAAAATATCGTATTCGCCCATGCTGTTGTGCCCGCGCGATGCGAAGTACAGCGTGCCGTCGTCGTGAATATACGGACTGTTGTCATCATACGGCGAGTTGATTTGCGCGCCCAAATTTACGGGTTTCGACCATTCGTCCTCGCCCGATTTTGTGATTTTGTAGAGGTCTAAACCGCCGATTCCGCCCGGGCGGTCGCTTGCAAAAATAATTGTATTTCCGTCCTGACTCATTGCGGCATCCGGTTCTCGGTAATTCGATTTTAGTGCTTTTATGGGTTTGGGCTCGAGAAAAGTTCCGTTTTCTTTTTTTCCCAACCAAATCGTTTCTTTTCTATAAAAAAGCATCAAACTTTCATCTTCCGACACCCAGCAAACGGCATCGCTTGCTTCGGAAGAAATCGGAGCATCCATTTGAACAGCAACCTCGGGGTTTGTCGTTTGTGAAATGTATATTTTTTCGTTGTATTGACCGTCAAAATCGCTGATTCCGTTTGAATTAGGTTTACGTTTTGATGTGAAATACAGATTTTCGCAGACCAAAAACGGCGAATGGTCTGTGGCATCCGAATTTACACTCCCTTTGGCGCGAACAATCCGAATTTCTGTTTTAGAATCTATTAAAAGTTTGGCATTTTTTGCTTTTTCTATCTCATACTCAATATCTTCAAAGGCTTGATATTTTGCAATTTCAGAATCTGCCACCAATTCGTTAAAAGTTCGTATAGCATCATCAAAACGGTAAGCACAATGATAAGCTCGTGCAAGTGTATAACGACAATCCAAACTCAAATATTTGTCTTTTGAATCTTTGGAAAGCTCAACGGCTTTTTCAAGTTTATCGACAGCGGCTTCATGCTCGCCGGGCAATTCCAAATAACAGTAGCCCAGTCTCAACCAAAGTTCAGGCTTTTCAGGATGTTCGGCGGTTGCCTTTTCAAATGATTGTGCAGCGGCAAAATAATTTCCGCCCGCAATTTGCTTCTCTCCCAAGCCGGCATTATCCTGTTGCGCAGATAATTGCGCAAAAAAAAATACCCAGATAATTAATGTCAGATAAACATTCTTCATAACGCAAATTTTTAACGTAACTATTCGCCACTCTTGATTTTTTAAACAATTGATTATCAACACTGTATAAAAATCAATAAAACCTTAACATATTTTAACTAAATTTTAATTCATTGTTAATCAATTTGTTATAAATAAATTATCAAATTTTATACTGATGATATAATAAAATAATATTTATATGTTATTATCAATCAGTTGTTTATAGCGGCTGAATAGTTACTTTTTAACTAATACTTTACCAAATCTCAGGCAAACTTTACTTGTTGTTTTTCTTATTTTTTCTAATTTGATTAAAAACTAAAAAAATAACTACACCGAACATAAAAATCAGCGTTAAGAATTTTAGTATTACAAGAAAATTGAACTCTAAATCCATCTGTTCCATTAATTCATTGTTTAAAATATATAGACGAAAAAATCGACAAACATGTTGTATTCGGTCGATTTATTTTTCAAAAAATTATTGTTTCAAAAAGTTTCTGCAAGATAGAGATTGCAGCAAGGTAAATCTCTATTTTTTGACGGAAATTATAAAAAATACATTATTGAGTCCGGTCTAAAAAGCCTGTTTTATTTTAGCTAAACAATCTATATG
>DYSM01000401.1 GCA_020718265.1 Draconibacterium orientale
AAATCCGTGTTACTATACTCTAATGGGATAAAATATTTACTTAATGAATTGTATAAGTTACTCACAATAAGAAAATTAGCACATTATCAAATTATCACATTTTCAGTATATCTATCAACTTTCAACCTATTTTGATTCCGAAATATGTGTTGCCGACGTTGCTTTATGTATTTTTAAGATAAATTAATCAAACAAAACACACAAGCGCGCGAAAAAAGCGTTATAATTGCACTATCATTAGAGAATTTAGCCATGAAATACAGCATTTGGATTGTTTTTTTGTTTGCAAGCGCACTCGCATCGGCGCAAAGTCGCATTCATTATATTGATAATTTTGAAAATAACAACAACGGCTGGACCTTGATGAACGATGACGGCGGAACGGCAAAAATCGGCGGTGGTACATATACAATAAGTTGCGGAAGTAAATTCATATCGTATCGGTTTTGGAAACCGATTGTGATAGATGCGAACAACGATTTTTCAATCGAAGTACGCATGAAACATATAGAAGGTCCGAACGACAAAATGTTTGGAGTAACGTGGGGCACAGACGATTGGAAGAACAGCCACTCGTTTAATATTTCGTCTTCGGGCAAATACAAAATTTGGCGATACCACAACGAAAAAGAAATCGTTTCGGGGCAAGGCGTAAGCAAAGCCATATCCGGACGCGGCGGCGCGAACGTTTTTAAAATTGCCAAAGACGGCGCAAATGTCAATTTCTATATCAACGGAAATTTGGTTTTTACCGACAGTTTTCGGGCTTTTTACGGCACAAACACCGGTTTCATGGTTGAATCGGGCGTAAAAGTTGAAGTCGATTACATCATCGTGAAACATCCGGAAATTAAAATAAATTTAGTTACCGAAGAAATTTCAAAATATTCCAAAGAAAATATGGGCGAAGGCATCAACGGCAAATATTCCGAAATTGCGCCCGTGATTGCGCCCGACGGCAAAACACTTTATATTGCACGAAATGTAAAAACCGATTACACCGGCTACAATTCCGACTACGAAATTATGTATTCCACCCAAAAGCCCGACGGCTCGTGGACGCCCATGAAAAACATCGGCGCACCGCTGAATAACGCCAAAGACAACGTGGTCATAGCCGTAACGCCCGATAACAACACCTTACTTTTGGAAGGATTATACAACGCCGACGGCAGCCACAAAAGCGACCAAGGCATTTCCGTTTCGCACCGCACGGAAACCGGTTGGAGCGTGCCCAAGCAAGTCGTGATTGACGATTATTACAACCGCGATGTGTATGAAAGTTTTTGCCCCACAACCGACCGTAAAGTGCTGGTAATGTCCGTAGAACGAGATGAAGGTTTCGGCGAAAAAGATATGTACGTGAGTTTTCTCAAAGAAGACGGCACATATTCCAAACCAAAAAATATGGGACCGGTGATAAACAGTTTCGATAACGAAGGCACGCCATACATTGCACCCGACGGTGTTACCATGTATTTCTATTCCTACACGCAACCCGGCTTCGGCAGCGCGGACATTTTCGTTTCAAAACGCTTGGACGACACCTGGACAAATTGGAGCACACCCAAAAATTTGGGCACAAAAATTAATACCAACGATTGGGATGTTTATTACGCCGTATCCGCAAAAGGAGATTACGCATACCTCTCATCCACAAGAGGTTCTGTCGGAAATGAAGATATTTTCAGAATAAAACTGCTTGATGCCGAAAAACCCGAACCCGTTGTGCTCATCGAAGGCAAAGTATTAGACAAAAAAACGAACAAACCCATCGGCACAAATATCAAATATGAAAATGCAACTACCGGAAAAACAGAAGGTTACGCGCGTGCGAATCCGACAACGGGCGAATATAAAATTATTCTGCCTTACGGCGTGAAATATCAAATTTTTGCCGAAAAAGAAGAGTATTTTGCGCTTACAGAGGAACTTGACCTCATAAAAGTTTTGGAGTATAAAGAAGTGAAAAAGAACCTTTTGATGGCTCCTATCGAAAAAGAAGAAACCATTTTACTTCAAAACGTTCACTTTTACGCCACCAAAGCTTTGCTCACACTCGAATCGCACGGCGAACTTAATCGACTTGCCGAAACCATGAAATCGCATCCGACCATGGTCATTGAAATTCACGGACATACGGAATCCACACCCGGTTTTGAAGACCAATTGATGAAACTTTCCGAACGCCGCACAGAATCCGTAAAAGCATATTTGGAAAACAAAGGCATTGCGCCCGAACGTATTAAAGGTAAGGCTTTTGGCGGCACAAAACCCGTTGCCGACAACACCACAGACGAAGGACGACAAAAAAATCGTCGCGTTGAATTTTTGATTCTCAGCAAGTAAAAAAATTGTCAAACAGTTGTCATAAATTAGTCAAACAGTTGTCATTAAATAGTCATAAAGTTGTCATTAAATTGTCATTAACTAAGATTATTTCACTTAATTTCTAGCCTAATAACTACTGTTTGACCACCATTTGACAACTGCATGACCAATGTTTGACCACCATTTGACAACTGCATGACCAATGTTTGACCACCAT
>DYSM01000402.1 GCA_020718265.1 Draconibacterium orientale
TTCCAAAGTTTTAGAACTTTGGAAAAGTTAAATAATAAACCGTTTGCAGTATATATTAAAATTTAACTGAAATATTTACTCCCATAGTTCTTGGTTTTCCGGGCCAACGCAAATCGCCAAATGCGGCACCGGTGTATTCTACTGCTGCATATTCGCCTGTATAGTCGGTATTTAGCAAGTTATCAACAAAAGTTCCGATTTTCCATTCTAATTTTGCTTTGTGCGTAAAACTTACATTGAGGTTTACAAATTCGGTAGCGGGTTGAACGTCGGAATTATCGGGGTGCCAATAAAGTTTTCCTCTGTGTTCGTGGGCAGCACGTAGCAAAATTGAGTTGGTTTTGTTGATGGGGATTGTATATAGCAATGCTAAATTGGTGTTATTCAAATTGATTTGCGGTGCATAATTGCCTTTAAAACTGTTACCGAAATTATCGGGAACGGTAATTCCGTCTTTAAGAATTTTTGGGGTTATAAAACCTGCTGCGGCATAAATATCAAAATTTTCTGTTATGCGAAACTTGGCATCTATTTCTGTGCCAATATTTTGGGTTGCGCCAAGATTTACAATAATTTGACCGCCACCGTCTAATTCTACAAAAAACAGTTGTGTATTTTGTACGTTGGTAACAAAGGCATTGACATTGAAAATGATACGGTTGTTCAACCAATTTGTTTTAAAACCAATTTCGTAGTTGTCCGAAAATTCGGCTTCGTATAATTCGGGGTAGCGTATTACTGTGGGCGCATTGTATCCGCCGCTGCGGTATCCGCGACTATAACTCGCAAAAGCAAAAATATGTTCGTTTACTTGTTGCGAAATATTGACTTTGGGTTGAATTTGGTTAAACGTATTCTGTCGTGTTACTGATGTTTTCAAATTGGTTTGTTCTCTTATGTCGTTGTCGTAACGCAAACCTAATGCAATTTCGGTTTTTGTGGGCAATTTGTAGGTTATTTGTCCAAAAAAGGCGATAGTAGTGTTGTTATTTTTTTCATCGGCATCAATGAGCGGATATAGGATTTCGTTTTCAAGGTTGGTTTGTGGCAACCCAAAAACTTCTGCTAAAATTCCTGCCGAACTCAACGACCCCAATGTTTTAACGGCTCTGGTGTCGGTTTGGTAAAAACCACCAACCACCCAGTTAATGGTTTTGTTGATGTTTGAAGTTAAGCGTATTTCCTGATTGATGGCATCAGATTTTAAGGTCTGTTCTTGTAAAAGTTCGCGCAAAGGAACAAAATCGAGATCGCCCGAATAATCGTAACCTATTTTGCTGAAAGCTGTTGTAGAAGTTAATCGGGCAAAAGGCAAAGCTACATTTAATCTGAGCGATATGTCTGCCACTTGACGCTCCGATTTTCCGAGTTCATCGCCAATCGGTTTTAGAGTGGTGTTTCCGGCATCCATCGGTTCGGTTATTCCGTTTGTGCCTCCCAAAGCATTAAGCAAATCTGAATATCCGGGTATGTAATAGGTTGCGCCTCCGTTGGTTTGGGTGTAGTTCCCGATTACATCTGCTGAAAAATTGTCGGTAATATTAAACAGCAACTGTCCGCGAACTGATGTATTGGTATAGAAATCAACATTTTTTTTCAAAAAGTCGTTTTCAATTAACCCATCGCTGTTTTTGTATGAGGCTGATATTCTGTACAGTATTTTTTCTTTGATTATACTTCCGCTACTACCCAACATGGTGTTGAAGGTGTTTCCGTTGGCATATCCTATTTTCAAAAAATTACTAAATTGATTGGTTGGTCTTTTTGTCGTAATGTTTAATGCTCCACCTATTGCATTTCTGCCATACAATGCGCCTTGCGGTCCTTTCACCAATTCAATTTGTTCTATATCAAACATTTCAATGTCCAAAATACTCGGATTGGGTACATTTATACCATCAATAATAATTGCCACAGGGGCTTCTGCATTTTTCAATTGTGTGATACCTCGAACTGTAAGACTGTTTGTGCCAACATTTTGGCGCGAAACAAAACTTGCATTCGGAATACAGCTTATAAAATCGGGTATTCCTTCAATTTTTGCATTTTCTATTTCAGCAGAGGTATATGCAAATATAGCTTCGGGTATAAATTGCAGATTTTCAACTCGTCTTCGAGCAAGTGATGTTGCGTTTGCAAATCCATTAACTTTTATTTCAGCCAAGTCGATGCTTTCTTCCTGCAATTCTACATCAATTTGCGTTTTATTTGCGATAGCAACGGTTTGCGTTTTCGCACCGATAAACCGAAATACAATATTTTCTGTATTTTCGGGTACGGTAAGTTCGTAAAAACCTTCTGTGTTTGTGGCTGTTCCTATGTTTGTACTTTCCACAAATACATTTACCCCCGGAAGTCTTATTCCGTCCATTATAACCTGACCACGAATGGTTTTGTCTTGTCCGAAAGTTATCACCGCAGTGAATAACACAATCGAAATTAAAGTAATTAGTCTTTTCATTTTCATTCTGTTTATGTGATACTTTGTTGGTTTTGTAGTTGCACAACCGGGTAGCTTACGCCCCCTTGAGAACCGTACC
>DYSM01000403.1 GCA_020718265.1 Draconibacterium orientale
AATCCAGAACCGGAATGTTGTCCCAAATTTGAACCAAGTTTGTGGTTTAACTAATCCAATAAAAGTTCCGTGATACCTCTTCATATCACAAAATTATCACATCAACTCATCTTCGCATCAACACATTATCACATCAATCATATTCTTGAACATATTGCAAACGTTTTCGTAAAAAGTTTTTGTGGAAATTCCGAAAAAAGACTTACTTTTACGTCAAATTTTTTTGTATAACATTCATTACAAATAATATGTCAAGAATTTCAGAAATTAAAGCCAGACAAATCTTAGATTCACGCGGAAATCCGACCGTTGAAGTAGAAGTTATCACCGAAAGCGGTATCATGGGACGTGCTGCCGTGCCGTCAGGAGCATCTACGGGTGCGCACGAAGCGGTTGAATTACGCGACGGCGACAAAACGCGTTTCCTCGGACGCGGCGTGCTCAATGCGGTTTCCAACGTGAACAAAGTTCTGAATGAAGAACTTGCAGGACTTTCGGTTACCGAACAATCCTACATTGACAACATGATGATTCAGTTGGACGGCACCGAAAATAAATCGAAACTCGGGGCAAATGCTATGCTCGGCGTATCGCTTGCCGTTGCCAGAGCTGCCGCACAATACACCGGACAACCTTTGTTTCGTTACCTCGGCGGCGTAAACGCAAACGTGTTACCCGTGCCGATGATGAATATTCTTAACGGAGGTTCACATGCCGACAATAAGATTGATATTCAGGAGTTTATGGTTATGCCGTTCGGCGCACCCACATTCAGCGAAGGTTTGAGAATGGGCGCAGAAATTTTCCATAACCTGAAAGCTGTTTTGAAAGCTGCCGGACACTCAACAAACGTAGGCGACGAAGGCGGATTTGCTCCGAATTTGAGCTCGAACGAAGAAGCAATTGAATATGTAATTCGTGCAATTGAAAAAGCAGGTTTCAAACCGGGCGAAGAAGTTATGATTGCCCTTGATGCTGCTGCTACTGAATTTTACGATGAAAAAACAGGTTTATATTTCTTCGATTCTGTTCAAAAGAAATTAACGACCGACGAACTCATCGAATATTGGGACGGTTGGGCAACGAAATACCCGATTGTGTCTATCGAAGACGGTTTGGCAGAAGACGACTGGGCAGGTTGGGCAAAATTGACCGAAGTACTCGGCGACGACATACAAATTGTTGGAGATGACTTGTTTGTAACAAATCCGAAACGCCTCGAACGCGGTATCGAAGAAGGTTGCGCAAACTCTATTTTGGTAAAAGTAAACCAAATCGGAACGCTTACCGAAACTATCAACGCCGTAAATATGGCTACGCGCTACGGTTACAGCTCAATCATCAGCCACCGCTCAGGCGAAACTGAAGATTCGTTCATCGCTGACCTCGCAGTTGCACTCAACACCGGACAAATAAAAACCGGCTCGGCATCGCGCTCCGACCGCATGGCTAAATACAACCAATTGCTCCGCATTGAAGAAATGCTCGGCGATATGGCGCGTTACGGCTTATAGTCCAAACATTTTTTGTTCAACATAATTTAAAAAGTCCGCCTGTTCCTTGTGAGCAGACGGACTTTTTTTTAGTTGAAAGTTGAGAGTTTAACGTTGAAATCTACTCTTTAGTTATTCAAATCATTGAATCAGCATTTCAATTCCGCCGTAAAAATGAATCATGCTCATTGTCGAGCCGTACGTGCGATAATCGCCGCCGGCGTTTAGATACAGATTCAAATGTCCGGATTTTAAGAAGCGATATGCACCGCGAACTCCAAACTCAGAATAGGCTTCTGTTTGCTCCGTAAGGTCGTAAGCATAAAGTAATTCGGGCGTAAATACGATGCTTCGTTTGTTGAAACCGATATCTGTGCCTAACATCACTTGCGGGGCGTAAGTTTTTGAAGGCAAATCGTAATTCACGCCTGCACCCAAATACGCTCGAAAGTTCTGATTTCCAACGAAATTCAAGCCGAGAAAACCATTAGCCGTTGTAATTTCACTTTTAACTCCTGTTCCTTCATACCTTAAGTAGTCCAATTTTACATCGGCAAAATATGCGCCGTAATTTACGCGAAGTTGCGGAAATGCGTTTAAATGGTTTACATCGACTAAACTGTTGAACATCGTGTAACCCGCATCAGCCGTAGCTTCAAACGAAATAATAATCGGCACTTTTGAATCTTTGGCGAGCAACGATTTGTGGTATTTTCCGGTCAGCAGGGCTACAACATTAAAAATATCGCCTTTGAGCAAATTTCCGCCGCCACCGCCGTCTGTGTCATCTGAGCTGTCGTTCCTGTCGGGCGAAGTGTCCGGAACGCTGTTTTTCTTGTTGTTTTTGTCGGTTTTGTTGGATTTATCCGTCGAACCGTCGGTTCTTCCTTTTTGAGCAAAACCGGTTCCGAATGCCAGAACAAATGCTAAAGTGAAAATAATTATTCGTTTCATTTTTTTATGATTTAAAAAGGTGAGAATGTGCTGATTTGCTGATGTGATAAGTTGATTTGCTGATGTGTTGATGTGTTGATGTG
>DYSM01000046.1 GCA_020718265.1 Draconibacterium orientale
GAATTGAATAACAATACACGAAATGATATTTGACAAACGATTAAATACCGAATCGGTTGAACAATCGGTGGGACTACATCAACAATCAGGAAGATTTTATCGAAAAGGTAAAACGCTTCGAGAAAGTTTTCATCGATGAAGGTTTTGAGCATGGGAAGGAGAAAGCAATTTCTGGCTCGTAGCCAAAACCATGATGCCCGAAAATTTGCCCCGTTCGCGTTACAAAATTCCCGTCAGCTTGCGCTTAAATTACTTTATCGCAGACCATTTTGCGCTACGACTTTTTTACCGATATTATTTCGATGATTTTGATTTAAAGGCACATACAATTTCTTCCGAGCTTCCGATAAAACTATCTTCGGCACTGACAATCTATCCGATGTATCGGTTTTACACCCAAACTCAGTCAAAATATTTCGCACCTTTCGGCGAGCATCCGCTTGATGAAAATTTTCTACCTTTAAATGAGTTTTACACCTCTGATTATGACCTCTCTACGTTTACAAACAAAAAATTCGGCGGCGGTTTGCGCATCAGTCCGGTGTACGGTTTAAAACATTGGGCAGTGTATAAAAACTACGGTATCACATTCAAATCCATTGACTTACGTTACGCACACTACAACCGTTCGGACGGTTTGAAAGCAAATTCTTATGGAATTGATTTTGGGTTTGTATTCTAAAAAAAATGCCTCATTTCGAGGCGTTTTTTTTATTCCATCAATCGCAAAGCCTCGCGCCGAGCTAAGGGCGAAAGATTGTTTTCATGCACAAATTTTTCAACCGATTTCGGATTTTCGCGGCTGTATTGCCTTAAAGCCCAGCCTATTGCCTTTTGAATGAAAAACTCTTTTTCATCGTGCACGCGCTGAATGTAATCGAACAGCAACTTTTCATCCGTTTTTTTTCTCAAATGCAATTGAAACAATAACGCACTGCGTTTCAGCCAAATATTGTCGGATTCTATCCAGCGTTCGGTTACAGGACGAATCTGTTCGGGAAACAACGCAAAATAAACTCTGTGTAAACGCAAAACAGTGTCCACGCTGTCCCACCAAGAGTTCGTAACAATCATGTATTCAATGATTTCGACATCATCAATCTCCAATTTTTTTGCAATTTTTTCATACAAATTAATAGCAATATGATGAAATTCGCGTTCGGGCATGTCATACAAAAAACGAACGTAAGCATTCATTTTTGATTTTTCAGGTTTTCCGAACTTTGCAAAATGTATTTTTAAGATGTCATTTTTTGCAGGCGTTTTAACGCCGAGACAAACAAATTTATTTTTCAAATATTTTGAATGTTTCTCTGCTTCAACAGGATTAGCTGCATTTCGAATCGCTTCCGTGAGCGGATTTAAATAATTGTCCATATCAAAAAATATTTCCGGCATTTTGTTTGCAAGATATAAATAATTTTCCGTATCTTTGCTTAACCGTATGAGAGATTTTCAGAACATATTTACAAAACCGAAACCCATAATTGGGATGATACACGTGCAAGCCTTGCCGGGCACGCCGGGACATCGGTTTTCCGTTCGCGAAATTATCAATCAAGCCAAAGAAGAAGCCAAAACTTATCTTGATAGCGGCATTGACGGCATTATCGTTGAAAACATGCACGACATTCCTTATGTGAACGGTGAAGTAGGGCATGAGGTTTCAACTTTGATGAGCATAATTGCTTATGAAGTCAAAAATGTTACCGGTTCACCAATTGGAATACAGATACTTGCAGCCGCAAACATGCACGCGCTCGCGGCAGCACACGCAGCCGGAATTGATTTTATTCGGGCTGAAGGTTTTGTATATGCGCACATTGCAGACGAAGGTTTTATGAACTCCGATGCCGGAAATTTGTTGCGTTACCGCCGGCACATAGAAGCCGAAGATGTGCTGATAATGACTGACATAAAGAAAAAGCACGCCTCGCACGCCATTACCGGCGATGTGGATATTAAGCGCACGGCAAAAGCCGCTGAATTTTTCCTTTCGGACGGGCTTATCGTTACCGGACAATCCACAGGTATTGAAGCCGACCTCAAAGAAGTGAAGCAAGTGCGCGCCGCATCTCGGTTACCTATGCTCATTGGCTCCGGAATTACGCCCGAAAATATCAACGAATACGTGCCATATTGCGATGGTTTTATCGTCGGCTCATATTTCAAAAAAGACGGTTTGTGGCAAAATGCGCCCGACCCGATGCGTATCAAAAAATTGCTTTCTGTTTACGACCCGACCGCGTTTGCGCACATAGAATAAACTTAGAATTACTTTTTTTTAAACCCAAATATTTTTTTACATTTGAATATTGCAAGACAGTGCGTTTTGCCTTAAATTTCATGTAAAAAAATGAGTAAACTCCACATTTACAAGGCTTCGGCAGGTTCCGGAAAAACGTTTCTGCTCACTCAAAAATGGCTAATTTTGGCATTTACCGATGTCGAAAATTACAGCAAAATTCTTGCGGTAACCTTCACGAACAAAGCCGCTGAAGAAATGAAATCCAGAATTTTGGAAGAAATTTCGGCTATAATTCATAAAAAAGAAAAATCGGGACATTACAACACCCTAAAATCCACTTTAGGATTGACGGACGTGCAAATGCTAAACCGCGCCAACCAATTGCGCGACAATATTTTACACAATTACTCTTTGTTCAGCGTAAACACAATTGACAGTTTTGTGCAACGCATTGTGCGCGCATTTTCGTTTGAAATAGGCGTAAATTCTAATTACGAAATAGAATTAGATACTCAAAAAGTGTTGTCCGACTTGACGGATTTGCTTTACCAACGCATGAGTGAAGACGTTGATTTACAAAAACATCTGATAAGTTTTGCTAAATTTAAAATTGATGACGGCAAAAGCTGGGATTTCAAAAAAGATATAGGCGAACTTGCCAAAGAATTATTCAAAGAACAGTTTCAAAGTCAGAATCTTGATGAAAAAATTAATGATAAATCGACACTCGAAACGTTTACCAACGAAGTCAAAACAGTAAAAGCTGGTTTGGAGTCGGAAATGAAAGCGATACATCTGGAAGCAAAAAAAACACTTTCAGAACATAATATTCAGAATATCAAAAATTTAGGAACAAAGTTTTCAACACTTGTCGGATTTTTGCTCACAACTATAGTTTCAAAAAAAATTGATATTAATGCGACTGTGCAAAAATCAATCGAAACGGACATTTCGGCTTGGTCTAAAAAAAACGAAGACAAAGAAATCGTTTCACAAATAGAAGCAGTTTATCCAAAACTTTCGGAACTGATTCGTCGCGCCGTTGAAGCGTATGATACACAATATCAAAGGTATATGACAGCAAAATTGGTGCTCGAAAACCTGTATGCGTTCGGAATTTTAACCGACATGGCAGAACTTTTGCCCGAATATCGTGCTGAAAATAACGTGCTGCTAATCAGCGACACAACTCTACTTTTGAAAGAAATTATCGGAAATAACGACGCACCTTTTATATATGAAAAAGCAGGAAGTCGGTTCAAACATGTGCTCATCGACGAATTTCAGGATACTTCGGGCTTTCAGTGGGCAAATTTTCGTCCGTTGATTGAAAATTCACTTGCCGAAGCGCGGTTCAATTTGATTGTCGGCGACATTAAACAATCCATTTATCGTTGGCGCGGAGGCGATTGGAAACTGCTTCTGAATCAGGTAAAAGCAGAAATCGGAACGTTAAAATCCGAAGAACACAGTTTAGATACAAACTGGCGCAGCAAGCGTAACGTGTTGGATTTCAACAATGCGCTGTTTGCAGCCGCGCCTCAAATTTTGCAAACAAAATACAATATTCAAATTGAAGAATCGGGAACGCCCGAAGTGGTTCAGGCTCTGAAAGATGACGGATTCGATACCACGCTCAAGGATGCGTATTTCGGAAATTTTCAATTGTCGCCAAACAAACCTCAATCTGCCGGCGGGCGCACATTGTTGCGTTTTTTGGAGAAAGGCGACGAAGATTTTGAATCGAGAATTTCATCTGTTTTTCCTGAAGATATTGACGCTATTTTGAGCGAAAAAAAATACGAACCGCGCGATATTACCGTTTTGGTGCGCACGAACCGACAAGCAAAAGTTGTGATGCAAATGCTTTCTTCGTATCAAGATTTGGTTGAAGGTGCAGAAAAATACACCGTAGTTTCGTCTGAATCACTGCAAGTTACGAACTCGGAAGCTGTGCGAATTTTGGCAGCCGCCATAAAATATCTCGACAATCCGACGGATTATTTAAATACTGCAATTTTGTTGAAAGAATATGTTTTGCGCCAAAACATACCGTCGCACACGCTTGACGAAATTTTTCACATTGCCACACATCCCGATATTCACGACACAATTTTGCCCGAAGATTTTTTGCTAAAAACCGACGAACTGAAACGACATTCGCTCTACGAACTGACCGAACAACTTATTTCTGTTTTCGATTTAACAAAAAATGAAAAAGATTTTCCGTTTTTACAAGCATTTCAGGATGCAATTTCAGATTATACACGAAATAAAAACTCTTCATTATCAGCATTTTCCGAATGGTGGTCTGAAAAAGGCAGTTCGCTTTCGGTGCAATTGCCCGACAGTTTGAACGCCGTAAAAGTGATGACGGTTCACAAATCCAAAGGTTTGGCGTTTCCCGTTACCATTGTTCCGTTTGCCGATTGGAATTTGGATGCGTCTGCTCAAAATTCGCCGCTTATTTGGTCGCAAACACAAAACGAGCCGTTCGATACCTTTGATTTTCTGCCGATTCGGTACAAATCAGACATGGGAAAATCCGATTTTAGACGCGAGTATTTTGACGAAAAACTTTATCTCTATATGGATGCCTTAAACGTTCTGTACGTGGCATTTACGCGCGCCGAAGATATTTTGATTGCGTATTGTCTAAAATCAAAAAGTCCGGACAAACTAAACCAAATCGGCGATGTGCTTTACACTGTAGTTACAAACGGAATTCACCCGACAGACTCGGAAGGACATGAAATTATCAGCTTAAAAAGTTATTTTGATTCTGAAAATCAGATATTTGACCTAAGCGGAAACGATGCAATTTTCGAGCAAAAATCAGAAAGAAAATCCGATACACAAACCGTTAAAAAGCTCACGGAATATCCGAATTTTGATTACAAAAACCGAATTTCAATTAATTTTAGTTCAGACGATTTTTTTATCGAAAGCAGCGATTATGTGGCAGACCGAGTGAATTACGGCACTCTGATGCACAAAATCTTCTCCGAAATTGAAACTGCCGCTGACATAGAACGTGCAGTGTATGAGCTTAGTTGCGCCGGATACATCAAATCGGCTGAATGTGATGCACTTACAGAACAAATTCGTGAAATTATCAGTCGAGAAAACGTTGCCTCATGGTTCGACGGCTCCATGCAAGTGATTACGGAAAAAGCGATTACGACAGAAACCGGCGAGCTGCGCATACCCGACCGTGTGTTATTCGACAATGAAAAGGCAATAATTATTGATTTTAAATTTGGCGAACCACACGCGGAACATGAAATGCAAATAAAAGAATATCAGTATCTTATAGAAAAACTATATAAACTTCCGGCTATTTCTTTTTTATATTATGCCGGACTCGATATGTTAAAGAAAATAGAATAAAATTTCATAATTTAATAACTTTAATTTAATTTTAAACAGTTTTTAAAACAATAAACTAACATGGCAGAATTGATTACGTGGACAGAAAAATACTCTGTCGGAACTGAACAGATTGACAAAGAACACAAAAAAACTTGTGCAATTGCTCAACTCGCTGCACAATGCAATGTTGAACGGCGAAGCAAACAAAGTTCTTGGCGCAATTATGAACGATTTGATAAACTATACCTCAACGCATTTTAAAACTGAAGAAAGTTTATTTGAGAAATACAACTACCCTGAAATACAAGGACATAAAGAAGAACATAGCGAACTTGTGTCGCAAGTTGTTCGGTTTAAAAAAGAATTTGACAGTGGTGCTACAATGCTGAGTATTAAGCTGATAACATTTCTGAAAAACTGGCTAATCTTACACATCGTGGCATCCGATAAAGAATATACAAATTTTTTTCACGAAAAAGGAATATATTGAGAATGAGATAAATAACCGGTGTTCAGACACCATAAAAAATGATACAACATGGATACAGTAATCAGCCGGAGCAACCAATATTCGGTTGACATCCGCAAAATCGACGATGAGCACAAAAAACTTATTGAGATTCTAAACAAAATTTCCGACGCAGTAAAAACTGCCCAAGACGATGCAAAAATTGAGAAATGTATTGACGACCTTGTAGATTACACCATCTACCACTTTAAAACCGAAGAAGAACTCATGTCGGCACATTTTTACCCCGATTTTGAAAAACACAAAGCTCAACACGACAAATTCACGCGTAACATTTTGGAATACAAGCAACTTTATTCTCAAGTGAAGCAGTATTCAGCCTCAAAAGTGCTTGAATATCTAAAAAATTGGATAATCACACATATCCTCGCCTCGGACAAAGAATACGCACATTTCTTGACCTCAAACGGCGTTTCTTAAGACATTTTTTTGAATTCAGATATACGACCCGGCTTTCGTCGGGTCTTCTTTTTTTTTATATTTGTAAAAAATTTCAGAATGGATATTTTATTTCTCATCGGAGGGCTAATCGGCGGATTTTTACTGCGAAAATTTATGTTCGAGAAAAATTTTGTTTCGAAAGACAACTTCAACGAACTGCAACAAACGGCACAGAAATCGACTGTAAATCTGAAATTTACAGAAAAAAATCTCGCTGAAATAAAATCCGAAAATGATAACTTGAAAAAAGATATAGAATCAAAATTTTACGAACTATCAGACCTAAGTTCTGAAATATCAGCACTAAAAACAGAACTTACACACCAAACCGGCAGAGCAACAGATTTGACCCAAGAATTAAATTCGGTTTTGGAAAAAATTTATTCTGCCGAAACCGACATCAATTTGCAAAAACAGGAAATAGCCCAACTTAAAGCCGGATTTGATGCAACTTTTGAAAAAAACAAAACAATGTCTGTTGAAATTGCAGAATTTAAAGCAGAAATCGCTCAAAAAAACGAAGATTCTTCCAAAAAATCAGCCTTAATCAGCGAACTTTCCGAAAAAAATAAATTTCTTACAGAAAAACTCGACACGCAAAAACAAGAAATCGAAAAGCTGGGAACACAATTTACCGACCAATTTAAGGTGTTAGCTAACAATATTTTAGATGAAAAAACTCAAAAATTTACCGAGCAAAACGCGGCTAATCTCAAAACGATTCTCGACCCTTTGGGCATAAATATTTCGGAATTTAAGAAAAAAGTGGAAGAAACTTATGACCGCGAATCCAAAGAACGCTTTTCGCTCGAAGCAAAAATTAAGGAACTCGCCGAATTGAACCTGAAAATCAGCACGGAAGCCAGCAACTTGACGCGCGCGCTGAAAGGCGATTCCAAAAAACAAGGCAATTGGGGCGAAATGATTTTGGAAAATATTTTGGAAAATTCCGGACTTCAAAAAGGGCGAGAATACGTTGTTCAGGAATTCCTGCGCGATGAAAACGGAAAAATTATTGCAGACAGCGATACGAAACGCAAATTTCAACCCGATGTGGTTATCAATTATCCCGACAATCGAAAAATTATCATCGACTCCAAAGTGTCGCTCGTGGCTTACGAACAATACGCAAATGCCGAAACAAATGAACTTCAACAAATTGGTTTACAGCAACATATAAAATCGCTTAAAACCCATATCGACGGACTGAGCGCGAAAAAATACCATGAATATTCCGCCGACACGCTCGATTTTGTGATGCTGTTCGTGCCAATCGAGCCCGCATATCTGGACGCCATACGCACCGACCAAAATTTGTGGGATTATGCCTACAAAAAACGCATTTTGCTCATCAGCCCAACCAACCTCATTGCGGCGTTAAAACTTGTGCAAGACCTTTGGCAACGCGACTATCAGAACCGAAATGCCATTGAAATTGCCGAACGCGGAGGCAAACTTTACGACAAATTTGTGGCATTTATTGAACGTATGAACTCAATAGGTGAGCAACTTACACGGACACAAAGCACATTTAACGATGCTTACAAAAATTTGCATACCGGAAACGATAATTTAGTCATTCAGGTTGAAAAACTCCGCAAACTTGGAGTGAAATCTACGAAAACGTTACCGCTAAATTTATCGAATCAAGATGAGTAAATCAAACAAAACATAAAGTCTTACAAAGTAGATATTTCGTATTTTTTTAAGATTTTTTTAAGAAAACATGCATAAACCTGACATTTTTTCTATAAATTTGTTTCCGATTTTGTAAACTAAAATCTCGAATGGAAGTTATAAAATATTTACCCGAAAGTTATTTACCCGGTGTCGTTTTAGATAAAGCGAACGGTGTCTTCGAGATGACCGGCAGAGCCTGTCCCGAAGACCCGATAGAGTTTTATCAACCGATATTCGATTGGTTAGACGAATACAGCGAAGCCCCTTTGGAGTTAATGGTATTTAATTTTAACATGACCTATTATAATACAGCAAGCTCAAAGGCTTTGATGACGATGATGCAACGTTTGGAAGAAATTTCTGAAAGCGGAAATAAAGTGCTCGTACGCTGGCACTACCAAGCAGATGATGATGATATGATGGAAGCCGGTAACGACTATAACGAAATGATAAATGTTGATTTTGAGATGGTTCCATACAAATAATTTCGTGAAAACGATTTTGAAGACCAAGTTTCAAAACATACGATACCCCCTAAAAGCTGAGACACGAATCTCACTAAACGCAAGCTCAGGGCTTGCGTTTTTTTTAAAAAAAGCGATATGAAGCATTTTCGATTCTTTAAAATTCCTCTTCATTGGCAAATTCTTTTCGCTATTGCCTCGGCAGCCGTTTTCGGTGTCTATTTTCCGACACAATACAAATTTACACCTGATTCATTTGAAACATTTCGTATTGAAACAGAGGAATTTAACAGCTTTGAAATCGGCGATTTGGAACACATGATTTCAGATGCACCTCGCAGCAAAGCCGATTTTTTTGTTGCCGCAGAAACGTACACAAAAAAAGCACTTCTAAATTCACAAAAAACAGAAATTATTAAGAAAACGCGCTACAATCCGGCTGTTTCAAGGATAGAATGGTTTGGTGTTATTTTTTTACGTGCGCTTAAAATGATAATCATTCCGCTGATTCTCAGTTCGATAATTTCAGGAATTGCAAACATCAACACGGCAGAAGATTTAGGCAGAATCAGCCTAAAAACTATACTTTATTATTTGTCATCCAGCACAATAGCTATTTTAATCGGTCTCGGATTTGTAAATTTGTTAAAACCGGGCGTTGGGGTAGAGTTGAACCTCTCCGAAGATGTATCGCAAATAGAATTTGCAACAAGTTCCTTTTTCGACACGTTATTAAACATTGTGCCTGACAATATTTTTAAAGCTTTTGCGGCACAAGACATGCTTGCCGTCATTTTTTTTGCAATTTTATTCGGATTTTTTATCACAAAAATTGCAGCGAAACAGCGCGAATTGCTCACAAATTTTTTCAACGCAACGAACGATGTGATGATGAAAATGACCATGTTCATCATCCGATTTACGCCGTTGGGCGTGTTCGGTATTGTGGCAAAAACCATTGCCGACAACGCCGAACAACTTCCGCAAATGCTGCAAGGGCTTGGTATGTACTCACTTACGGTATTCTTGGGTTTGGTTGTGCACATGTTTGTAATGTTGCCATTGTTCCTCTATCTTTCAAGCAAGGCGAACCCGTTCAAAGTGCTGAAAGCGATGCGAACAGCTTTACTCACAGCATTTTCCACGTCGTCGTCGGCAGCTACGATTTCTGTTACGTTGCACGGTGTCCAAAATAATTGTGGTGTTTCAAACAAAGTTTCCGGCTTTTCAATTCCGCTCGGCTCAACCGTAAATATGGACGGCACAGCACTTTACGAAGGTGTTGTCGCACTTTTTATAGCGCAGGCGTATGGTATCGACCTCACATTGGCAGACCAAGTTATTGTGCTCATTACCGCGTTGTTAGCATCCATTGGCGCAGCCGGCGTGCCCATGGCAGGTTTAATTATGACTTCCGTTGTGCTTTCCGCCGTTGGTTTGCCGCTCGAAGGCATTGGTTTAATTCTTTCTGTTGATAAAATTTTGGATATGTTTCGCACAACCGTCAATGTTTGGAGCGATTCGTGCGGCGCAGTGATTATTGCAAAATCGGAAGGAGAACAACTAAACGTGTAAAATATTTGGAAAATTTGTGTGAAAATACCACTTTTGAAAAAAATATACAAAGAAAAGAAATATCGACTTCAAAATCAGAATAATACATGAATGAATCTATATTAAAAGCCCTGATGCGACTCTTTGCAATTGTCGCAAATCCGGAAAAAGAAAGCATTTCAAGCAAAGCCAGAAATATTGTGGAATCCTACCTGTCATTGATGCTCAACCAACATCATGTCAAGGAATATTTGCAACTTTTCGATGATTATATTGAACTTCATCACAATGTCAAAGACGAATCGGACAAAGCCCGCAAGAAACGCGCATCGGGAAATTCCGTCAAAGTTTTGAAAATTTGCAGCGAAGTAAATGAGCAATTGCACCACGAAGAAAAACTCATTGTAATTGTGAGATTGCTGGAATTTGTGAGCGAAGAAGGCAAAATTACCGAAGAAGAAGCCGAATTTATTGACACCGTTGCCGATGTTTTTAATTTGGATAAACCGGAATATGTGTCGATGAAAACCTTGGTAACAGGCAACGTTATTGATATTGAAAATAAGCAAAATGCGCTTGTTATCGACAAAAACGAAAACTTATCTGCCGATGTTGCATACAAACATATTTGCACAAAACACCTGAACGGCGATATTCAAATGCTGTATTTGCAAAGCGAAAAAATGTTCATTTTCAAATACACCGGCTCCGATACTTTATTTTTGAACAGTGTAAATATTACGCCGAAACGCGTATATGTATTTGATAATGGCTCGGTTATAAAAAGTCCGAAAATTACGCCGATTTACCACAGCGATATTGCAAGCAAATACATAAACACCGCCGGCGGAACAAAAATCATTTTCAAAGCAGAAGAAATTGAATTTTACTACGGAAACACAAAAAACGGCATACAAAAATTCAGTTTTTGTGAGGAATCCGGCAGATTAATCGGAATTATGGGCGGCAGCGGCGTCGGAAAATCGACGCTTGTAAGCATTTTCAACGGGACTTTTCCATTGCACGGAGGCAAAATTACCATCAACGGTTTCGAATTAGATAAAGATAAAGACAAACTCAAAGGCGTTATCGGTTTTGTACCGCAAGACGATTTGCTTATTGAGGAACTCACTGTATATCAGAATCTTTACTACAATGCAAAATTATGTTTCAGCAATTATTCCGAAAAACAAATTACCGATGCGGTCAGCCGAGTCTTGTCGGATTTGGATTTGGAAGCCGTAAAACATTTGAAAGTAGGAAGTCCAATCACAAAATTTATCAGCGGCGGACAGCGCAAACGTCTGAATATCGCACTCGAACTCATCCGCGAACCTTCGATTATGATTGTCGATGAGCCGACTTCGGGGCTTTCGTCCATGGATTCGGAAAAAGTGATGTCCTTGCTCAAAGAACAAACGCTGAAAGGTAAGTTGGTGATTGTCAATATCCACCAACCATCGTCGGACATTTACAAATTGTTCGACGGTTTGTTGATGATGGACAAAGGCGGACACCCTGTGTATTACGGAAATCCGGTCGATGCCATCAGTTATTTCAAACGTTCGGCGCACTTCGTAAACGCAGACGAAAGCGAATGTTCCGAGTGCGGACACGTGAACCCGGAACAACCGCTCCAGATTTTGGAAGCCAAAATGGTGGACGAATACGGAAAATTTACGAAAGAGCGCAAAGTCAGCCCGTCGGAATGGTATTCGGCTTACAAAGATAAAATTGAACCCGAACGCCGAACAAAATGCCACGAAGTCCAAAACTCCGAGCTGCCCGAAAACGAATTCAAAATTCCGTCTCGATTCAAACAGTTTGTTATTTTCTCAAAACGAAATATTCTTTCCAAACTTACAAACAGGCAATATTTGCTCATCACCTTTTTGGAAGCGCCTTTGCTCGCCGTAATTTTGGGCTATTTCACAAAATACATCGCCGGAACTGACACCGACCCGAACGCTTATGTGTTTGCAGAAAACATGAATATACCCGCGTATCTGTTTATGGCTGTTACGGTTGCGCTGTTTTTTGGTCTCACGGTAAGTGCCGAAGAAATTATTAAAGACCAAAAGATTTTGAAACGTGAAAAATTTTTAAATCTCAGCAGGTTTAGTTATCTAAATTCCAAAGTGATTGTACTATTTGCTATTTCTGCCATACAAACCTTATCATTCATCGCAGTAGGAAATTGGATTTTAGAAATTCAGGGCATGACACTCACGTATTGGCTGATTTTATTTTCAACGGCGGCATTTGCAAATGTTTTAGGGCTAAATATTTCGGCATCAATGAACTCTGTAGTAACGATTTACATTACGATTCCGTTTATTTTGGTTCCGCAACTCTTATTCAGCGGCGTGATTGTGGATTTTACAAAATTACATCGAAACTTTACAACATACAAATACGTTCCGGCAATCGGCGACATCATGACCTCGCGCTGGGCGTACGAAGCACTCGCTGTTGCGCAATTCAAACACAACGATTACGACAGTCATTTTTTTGAAACAGATATGCAAAAAAGCATAATTTCTTACAAATTATCTTACCAAATTTCAAATTTGACAGAAAGAGCGAACAAACTTCTCGAAGAAACCGACAAAGCTCAAATCGAGCGCAATATGACTGTCATAAAAGCTGAAACAGAGAAACTTGCGGCAGAAAGCGGCAAAACCTATTCCGGCTTCGACAAATTTATTGCCGAAGGTCCGAACGAAGCAAACATAAAAACGTATCAGAAATTTTTGGAAGATTTAAAACGCTACTATAACGATAAACTTTACAAAGTTCGCACCGAAGCCGACAAAAATTTCAACGAACTTGTAACAGAACTTGGCGACAAAGAAGCTATTTTTGAGCTTCAACGCCAATATCACAACAAGCAATTGTCCGATGTGATGAAAAATAAAAACGAAATAAACGGCATTAAAGAAGTTGATGGCGAGCTGGTTCAAATTGTGGATCCAATCTATAAAATGCCCGAAACGGGCAGCGGACGCGCGCACTTTTACTCGCCCGTGAAGCGGTTCGGCTCCACGCAAATTGACACGGTGGTTTTCGATGTGCTTTTTATTTGGTTTACAATCTCGCTGGCATATCTCATGCTTTTGACAGATGCAATTCGCAGATTTTCAGAACTTTTAGGTAAGATTAAATTTTCAAAAAAATCGAATCATTCCCAAGCTTAAAATAAATGCTTTAAATAGTGTTTGTAAGAAAACGTGTAAATCTTTGATTTAACGTAAATTATAG
>DYSM01000404.1 GCA_020718265.1 Draconibacterium orientale
AATTAATGCCATCAAGAATCAAATAATAAATAGGTTATTTCGTAACAATCCCTTAAAAAATGGTTATTCAAAGAAAATTGTACATTCGCCAAAAATAATTGGAGAAATTAACATCTTTTATCTATTTTTACGTTATCATCAAAAATTAAAATTTCTATAAAATGAAAAAATTGGTTCAACATAAATTTGTAAGTCTGATACTGTTACTTGTATTAGGATTTTCGGTTGAAGCACAAAAAACAGGTTGCGTGTACGGCGATTGCGCCAACGGATACGGCAAATACGTTTGGACAGAGGGCGATGAGTATATCGGCAACTGGGTCGGCGGTTTGATGGACGGCAGCGGAACGTATATCTTTTCCGGCGGAAGCAAATACACCGGCGAATTTAAAGCCACAAAGCGCGACGGGCAAGGTACTTACACTTGGGCAAACGAAGAAAGCTACACAGGATTTTGGCAAAATGACAAACAACACGGCGAAGGTACCTATTATTATACCGACGGCACAATAAAAACCGGAATTTGGCAAGAAGGCACGTACAAAGGCACAAGCGGCGAAGTAACAGGCTGTATATTTGGCGATTGTGCGAACGGTTACGGAATTTACGTGTGGTCGGACGGCGAAAAATACGACGGAAAATGGGCGAGCAGCAAACGAAACGGACAAGGCACAAATTATTTTTTGTCGGGCGAACGTTACGAAGGCGAATGGAAAGAGGACATTAGACAAGGCATCGGCACGAATTATTACCTCGACGAAACTGAGAAAACAGGACTTTGGGAAGCCGATAAATACGTGGGCGAAGGCAAAAATAACTATGGATGTATCTCCGGAAATTGCACCAACGGATACGGTGTTTACACGTGGGAAGACGGCGAACGTTACGAAGGTAATTGGGTAAACAGCAAACGTAAAGGCCAGGGAACCAATTACTTTGCCTCCGGACAAAAGTATATTGGAGAATGGAAAGACGACCAACGTCACGGCTACGGAACTGCTTATTATGCCGACGGAACATCCAAAGCCGGAATGTGGGATTTAGACACCTTTACGGGCGTAAAAGAAGAAACAAAAGGCTGTATATCAGGAGATTGCACATCAGGATTCGGAACATTCATCGGAACGAGCGGCGATAAATACATCGGTACTTTCCAAAGCGGCTATTACCACGGCGAAGGCACATATTCCTTTGCAACAGGCGGCACATACTCCGGCGAATTTAACATGGGAAGTTACGACGGCTTTGGAACTTACACCTTTGCAGACGGCAGAAAATACGTGGGCGAATTCAAAGCAAACGGCTACAACGGCATGGGAACGTTGTATTACACGGACGGCACAACAGAGTCGGGACTGTGGGAAAATTCAGTTTACGTCGGAAAAAAAGAGAGCAAAGCTCCGCCGACAGTTTCATGGCTGGCTCCTCAGTATTCAAATTCAACCCAAACTGATAAAAATTTGACAATCAAACTTTGTGTTTCTTCCGAAAGCGAACTTTCAAATATGCAGGTTATTGTAAACGGCGAATTGAAACTTAACACAGGCACGCGCGGATACTCCGTTGTGTCTTCAACATGCGATTACACCATTGAAAAAAGCATCGCTTTGGACGCAGGGACGAACGAAGTTGTCGTAAAAATTACAAATGCCGGCGGAACTGTAACTTCGGATACGCGTATTGTTACAGTAAGTTCACCTGTATCTCAGGGCGATGAAAAACGCATTGCACTCGTGATAGGAAATGCGGCTTATCAAACTTCGCCGTTGCGAAATCCGAAAAATGATGCCATCGCCATGGCTGCAGAATTGCGAACAATGGGCTTTGAAGTTATGGAATATACGGATTTGGGACAAGCCGATATGATCAAGAAAATCAGAGAGTTCGGTAACAAACTTGCGGCAGACAAAGGCACCGGATTATTCTATTTTGCAGGACACGGTTTGCAACTGAACGGCGAAAATTACATCGTTCCGGTGGATGCCATGATTGAAAAAGAACAAGATGTAGAACTTGAAGCCGTAAACCTCAAACGTGTTTTGGGTGAAATGGATTATGCTCAAAATGACCTCAATATTGTGATTTTGGATGCTTGTCGAAATAATCCGTTCGCGCGAAGTTTCCGTTCCGGAGGCAACAACGGCTTGGCAACAACTATTGCACCAAAAGGCACATTTATCGCGTACGCAACTGCGCCCGGCTCTGTGGCATCGGACGGTACAGGACAAAACGGACTTTACACCGAGGAACTCGTAAAAGCCATGCGCACACCCGGAAAACGCATTGAAGACGTATTCAAACAAGTACGCAACGGCGTGTATGAAAAATCGGGCAAACAACAAGTTCCGTGGGAAAATTCCTCAATTTTTGGCGATTTTTATTTTAAACAATAACATAAATGTGTCAATTTGAAAATTTGAAAATTTGAAGATTCAAAACTGACCATGATTTGTTCGTTAGAAATATAATTAGTGTTTGTAAGAAAACTCATAAATAATTGAATATGTGTAAATTATAGCT
>DYSM01000405.1 GCA_020718265.1 Draconibacterium orientale
GCTGTAATAAAACTCATAACTTGTTGAAATTCTATACGATATAGCGAAATTTCGTTCTGAATGTTTTTAGAAATTCTGTTGAAACTCTATCGAAATTCAATTGAAACTTTAAATCAACAACAAAATGACTACTGAATGACAATACATTCAATTGAAAAAAAAGCTATAATCTACATGAAATCAAATATTTATACGTTTTCTTACAAACACTAGTGTCATGTCAAGATTCTACTGACGCTACATTGTCCTACGGACGAATGCAGGTCAGTAGAGACTTTCCATCGTCCGCTAGGACATGGAAACGTCAGAAGAGGCTTGACATGACACTAGATACTATTCAAAGTACGAAACAAATGTAATTCAAAGAGATTCGCATCATATTTTTTTGTATTATTGCAGAAAAAAAAAACATGAGATATTGGCTTTCGATATTTTTTATTATTCTGATATTCAGCGTTAAAGCTCAAAGCGGAGGCGAGGGTGCGTTCGCATTTCTCAAACTCACAAATTCGGCAGCCGTTGCCGGGTTGGGCGGCATAAATGTATCGAACTACGGACAAAATTCCGATTTTGCATTCCACAACCCAGCCCTACTTTCACACGAAACAAACAAACGCATAGGTTTGAATTATGTAAATTATTTTACAGACATAAACTTCGGTTATGTAAGTTATGCTCAGAAAATCGATTCAAAAAATACACTTGCAATTGGCTTACATTATGTGAATTACGGCACATTTACTGCTGCGAACGACGTCGGAACTGTTACAGGAGAATTTACGGCTTCCGATTACGCCCTCAATTTAATCTGGGCAAGAGACATTTTTAAAAATCTTCGTATCGGTCTGAATATGAAGCCAATATACTCACATTTAGAAAGTTACAAATCTATCGCTGTGGCAACAGATGCAGGAATTTCTTACCGCAAAGACGAAACCGGATTTTCAGCCGGACTGACTTTAAAAAACATCGGATTTCAGATAAAACCTTATTACGAACAATCGCGCGAACCCTTGCCGTTCGACCTGCAAGCCGGCGTGAGCAAACGCTTGGCACATGCACCGTTTCGCGTACATCTCACAGCACATCATCTCCACAAATGGAATTTACTTTACGAAAAACCTGTAGAAGAAACCGATTTTATGCTTACGGAAGACGGTGAAACGAACTCGGATGACGGTTTAAAACTCCAAAATATTCTGGACAACGCATTCAGACACACAATTTTAGCAGTAGAGATTATTCCTGCTAAAAGCTTTTATATTTCGGTAGCTTACAACCAACAACGTCGTCAAGAATTACGAATTTACGAACGCGGAGGTGCCGCCGGATTTTCGTTCGGTTTCGGGCTGAATGTCAAGAAGTTCGGCTTCAATTTCGGACGACAAACCTACCATTTGGCTGGCGGTTCCAACCATTTTTCGTTATATTTGAATTTAAACGAACATTCTAAATCTGCTTCACCCGAAAAAATCGCACCATGAAAAATAACATCATCGCCATTGACGGACATTCGTCTTGCGGAAAAAGCACACTTGCCAAACGCTTAGCTGCACATTTCGGATTTCGCTACATCGACACGGGAGCAATGTACCGCGCAGTTACTCATTTCGCTCTGGAAAACAAGTTGATAGATTCCGAAAAAATTGATATTTCTAAGTTGAAAAATCTTATTGAGAACAATGCGTTAGTTATTGATTTTCAATATAATTCAGAAACCGGACGCTCAGAAACCTTGCTGAACGGCGAAAATATCGAAAATGAAATTCGCAGCTCGCATACATCGGATTTTGTGAGCCGAATAGCAACATTGGATTTTGTTAGAACCTATCTTGTTAAACAACAGCAACTTATGGGCAAAGACGGGAAACTTGTCATGGACGGACGCGACATCACAACGGTTGTATTTCCGAATGCGGATGTCAAAATATTTCTCACTGCAAGTATCGAAGTTCGTGCCGAGCGTCGCTATAAAGAGCTGATTGCCAAAGGCGAAGTGATTTCATTTGACGAAGTACGCGACAACCTCGCCCTGCGCGACCACATTGACAGCACACGAGACGTTACGCCACTTACGATTGCTCCTGATGCAGTTGTGCTCGATAATTCAAACCTGACCGTGGACGGAACGTTCAAAAAAGCGTTGGAAATTATAAAACGATAGTCAAAAATAGTCAAACGATAGTCATTCTGTAGTCATAAATAGTCATTTGTCAATAGTAAATAGTGCTTGTAAGAAAACTTTTAAATATTTGATTTCATGTATGTTGTAGTCATTTTTTCAATCGAACGTTTTGTCATTTAGTAGTCATTCAATGGTCAAAAAGTAGTCATTCTGTTGTTTTTAAATAGTTTCAATTGAATTTCAACAGAATTTCTAAAAACATTGGAACGAAATTTCGCTATATCGTATAAAACTTCAACATGTTATGAGTTTTCTTATAACGACTAAATAATAATTTTTTATTCAATCAAAAAGATATATTCAACTTAAAATCAAGATATTAGCTTATCAACAAA
>DYSM01000406.1 GCA_020718265.1 Draconibacterium orientale
GTTGCAATTAATTTTTGAGTAAGCCAAACAGTTTCTTCTTCAATTCTGACTTCAATGCTATCACTGCCGGCTTGTTTAGTAAAAACGAGAAATTCTGCAGTGCTGTTACGAATTTGAAGTTTTTTGTTCTTTTCTTGCATGTATTAAACTATTATAAAAAAACAAATTATTTTGTAGAGAAAAACCGCAAAATCGCAAAGTCGCAAAACATTTTAAACTGTTTATTTTGTGCGGCTCAGCGACTTTGCGGTTCTCAAATTTCAATCAAAATTCTTATCTGATGAAACGTTTTCCGGGATTTGCCGGTTCGGAATTTGTGCCGTCTGAATTGTCGTAACAAACTTCAATGTTGTAAAACAAATCTCCAAAATCCACCACGGTTGTTTCGCCGTTTTCTGTTACGGATGCCAAATTGTCGCATGTGCCGTCGCCGTAATCAATTGTGAAATTGTAAACTACGCCGTCTGTGCCTTTGTAGAACATGGTTTCGATACCTGAAACTGCAATCCATGAATCCATACATTCGTAATTGTAAAACATCGGTTCAACAATTGCGTATCGGTATTCTTCGCCGTTTGACGATTTGAATGTGTATGTTCCCACGGAAACGGTTGAGCTGTTGTTGTCCCATTCGTTAGCATATTCGGCTGAGTATGCGTAGCTTTCGCCCGTGTCGAACGTAATAATCATGTTGTCTTTTCCGGTGGACGAACCTGACCAATTGTAGATAATTTCGGGTTTTACGATGGTGTCTCCGTTCTCGTAATCGTCTTCCACGGGCAGAATTGTGTACCAGTTATCGCCTGTGTTTGTGAACGAATATTCCGATTCGCCGTGCATGGTCATGCCGTAAGCCGAGTAATTTTCGTAAGTAATTTTTGAGTAATACGTGTTTGCATCGTTACGCCAAACGTACGTGATTTTTCCGCTGATGAGCGAGCCGTATTCATCGCAGCCGTCGCCGTAATCGTAAACGGTTGTAACTGTTCCGTCGTCGTTTATGGTTTCCGTAACTTGCGCGCAGGTTACGTATTCCCAATAGTCAATGCTGTCGTTCCAATACGAAGAGTCGATGTATGTGCTGTCGCCGTCTGTGTCGTCAATGTCTGTGCTGTCGCCTAAGAATGATTTGATTCTCAAAGCTTTGCCGCCTCTGTTTACTTCACTTGCGCCGATAGCTTCCATGGCATCGTTACTGCCTAAGCCCATGCCCATTTTTGCACGGAACTCCATGAATTTTTCAAGAACTGAATTTTTGTTCTCGTCATCCGTGATGTCAGTTTCTTTTTTGCAGGATGAAATTACCGTAAGTGCCACCATAGCAACTAAAACGGTTCTGAAAAGATTTGCTTTCATAATTACTAAAATTTAATTTTGTTTGTTACTGATTTCGATTTTATTTCCGTTGATTGTGTAGCTTAACGACATGGGTATGCATACATTTTGTAAAGCTTCGTTTATATTTTTTGTGTCGAAATTTCCTGAATATTTGCGCAATTTTGCGTCTTTCGGTAAAGATATTTTTACTTTGAATTGGCGTTCCATTTCATCGAAAACCGATTGTAAATCAGCCGATTCGTAACTAAATGTGCCGCTGCGCCAGTCGGATTCCGTTGTGTTATCGAATGTCGATTTTACCAATTTTTCGCCCGAAGTTTTTACGCTTTCGCCAGGCGTAATTATTTGATTATCAGTCTTATTCGATACTTTTACTTTTCCTGTTCTGCAAGCTACATTCAAGTCTGTTCCGCGAGCAAAGGTGTTGAAACTCGTTCCTAAAACTTCTACCGTTCCGTTCGGCGTAACAACAGCAAATCGACTGCCTTTTTTAACTTTGAAAAAAGCTTCGCCCGATAATTTTACTTCACGATTTTCGTCCCAACTGTCCGAATCGAACGAAATTTCAGTTTCGGCATTCATTACAACTGTCGAACTGTCAGGCAGATACACGGTTTTGTGTTCGCCGAGTTGTGCCGTGAATTTGGTTTCCGAGTTTCCGAACATGAAAAACAATCCGATAAACAATGCCACACTTGCCGCAGCCGCCATGCTTACGTACAATGCGCGTGTAGGTTTAATGCGATTTTGCGTTTGGTTAAGTTTTGCCGAAAGTTCCGCCCACGCTTCTGTTTCGGTTTTGGGTTCGGGAACGTTCAACGATTTTGTTTGTTCCAAAATTGTCAAAAATTTCGGATTGTCGCCAAAATGTTCCGCCTTCTCCGCATCGGACATCCGATTTTCGAGCAGGTTTTGAAACAAATTTGTATGGCGTTTATCGTTTGACATATTGGTATGATTCTTTTCCGAATTCATGTTTTATGACTTTAATACAATTGTGCAGGAAAATACCCTACTTTTTTTTTGATTTTTTTTGAAAGAATATTCGAATATGGAAATTATTTAATCTAAGATTCTGATTTTAAGTATTTTAAAATCGAATCATCTTTCTTTATTTTTTTTCAAAATCTTAATCTTCATAACGAGTTTCTAACCGGTGCTTGTAAGAAAACTCATAACTT
>DYSM01000407.1 GCA_020718265.1 Draconibacterium orientale
CGGGATAATTCCGCTTTCCGGTAAAAACGCACTCAGTATCTGTATTGCTTTCTTATCGTTGAAATTGTCAGAACTTCCTCTCAGAACCTTTCCGTCACAGGCTATGAAAAGTTTCCCATTCTTTTCTTCCGACAATTCCGGTAATTCGGACAGTTTCAGACTGTATTTCCTGAAACATTCTTCCGATTTGTCAGGGCATAAACCTCTGATTATATTTCTGATAGTTGTATAAGCAGGCAGTCTTTTCCATTCAGGTCCGAATTTCTCATTCGGAACATCATAATGACCTTTTATAAAGGTATGTATCTTTCTGTAAGAAGTGGCTCCGCCATGAATTGCAAAAATTGAAAATAGCAGAATATCTCCCGATTTATAACGCTTTCCCTCTTTTCTCCGATTGTCTTTTATTTCAGATAAAAAACTCTTCAACATGATGATAACTCCCTCCTGAAATTCAGTTTTTTATCCGTTACAGAAGTTATCTTTCAGTTTGTCAACATGTGAATTGAACAGCCCTGCAGCGTAGAGCGTGTCCGCATTGATACAGAACGGAATTTTCGTGATATTTTGGATAAGGTTCATGAAATAACTGCGGACAGCGTTGTTGATACCCATGTTTTCACGCTTTCACAGGTTTATGAAGGCTTGCTGCTGAAAATGGGTGAAAAAGGAAATGACGGCGGGCAGTTTTTCACTCCGCGTGAGATTATCCGGGCAATGGTTCAGGTAATTGCCCCGAATATTGATGAAACTGTTTATGATCCGGGCTGCGGAACCGGCGGATTTCTGGCGCAGTCTTTTGAATACATCAGAAACAAACTCGGCGTGAAGATGACTGCTGAACAGATAGGTACTCTCAAAAACCGGACTTTCTGGGGGCGTGAAAAAGAAAATCTGATTTATCCGATAGCTTTGGCAAATCTGATATTGCATGGGCTTGATAAACCCAATATCTGGCATGGAAACACGCTGACAGGTGAGGAAATTTACGGAGATTTGTTTGAAGGCAGTCCGCATCAGTTTGATGTTATTCTTACGAATCCGCCCTTCGGAGGAAAAGAGAGCAAAGATGCACAGACGGATTTTGATTATAAAACCGGGTCAACGCAGGTTCTTTTTCTTCAGCATGTTCTGAAGAATCTGAAAGAAGGCGGTCGTTGCGGAATTGTGGTGGACGAAGGGCTTCTTTTCAGAGCGAATGAAGATGCTTTTGTCAAAACAAAACGGAAACTTCTGGACGATTGTGAGGTGTGGTGCATTGTCAGTCTGCCGGGCGGCGTGTTCACGGCTGCCGGTGCGGGTGTGAAAACAAATCTGGTATTTTTCAGAAAAGGAGAAGCGACAAAGAAAATCTGGTACTATGATTTAAGCGATATTAAAGTCGGAAAAAAGACGCCGCTTACGCTTAAACATTTTGAGGATTTTTTTGATCTCCTTCCGAAACGATCCGAGAGTGATCACAGTTGGACAGTTGATATAGAACAGCGCAGACAGAATGCCTTGAATGAAGCAAAACCTTTCAAAGACAAGGCAAATCATAAACAGCAGGAATCGCTTCAGTGGAAAAACAAACTCAATGAGCTTAAAAAATCGAAATCATCTGAAGAAGCGATTACCGAAGCTGAAACAAAGCTCAGAGAACTGACGCAGGAAGCCAAAGAGCTTTCAAACAAGGCAAAAGAAATCGAAGATGCGGTTTATGATCTGAAAGCGGTGAATCCGAATAAGAAAACGGTAACAGACACCCGCACTCCCCATGAACTTCTTGACATTATCGAAGCAAAAGGAAGGGAAATTGCGGAGGCTTTGGCAATTTTGAAAGTCAGCTAATCAGAACAGAAAGTTATTCCAAAATCAGCAAAAGCATGGTAAGAGTAATAAAAAAATATGAAAAGGAGCGAACTTCAAATGAAAAAAACAACCGTTTCGGGATTGGCAGTTCTGATGCTGATCCTGTCTTTAACCTTTATCCCCGGCGTAAGCATCTCCGCCGACAGTTATGAAACTCTGCCGGGTCAGGGGAAAAAATGCCCTATCGGAAAAGACTATTACTTCACATACAGCTTTGATAAAACGCCTCAACTCGGCATAATCATTCTCAAAATTGAATTGTTTGACAAAGACGGCAAAAAAGATACGTCGCTTTCCATTACCGGCGATTCGGGAATGCCTTCGATGAAAGGGCATCATGATTCCGGCGAAGTCGCGTTCAAGTTCAACAAAAAATCCGAATACCTGCTGCCGGTCAGCGTGGTCATGCCGGGTGATTGGGAAGTGAAGCTGGTCTTTAAAAAAGACAAGAAACCCATTTATCGGGGAAGCATAAAATTCGATGTTTAAAAGCTTCTGAATTGCACTGCTGTCGGGATGCCTTGAACGCATCCCGGCGGATATTCAACTACAGGTTAGGATATGATATTAATTGATTATTTTCAGTATGATTGACAGGATGGTTATTTTATGAAAATAGAATCTGTTACAGTCAGAAATTTTAAGCGATTCGATAAT
>DYSM01000001.1:0-37167 GCA_020718265.1 Draconibacterium orientale
ATGTTGCTTTGCATGTTTTTTCCTAATTTTCACCCGTGAAAATAGATTCCTATTTTATTGATATTAAGCAGTTTATAAAATATTGGTTGGAAATCAATTGCCAATGATATACAAAAAAAATTAAAAGAAAATGTATAATCGTAAAAAAGGCGATATCGTTGTCGCCATTAATCACGAACAAGGCGAGACTAAGCTCTTTGCGGACTTGAAAACAGCTTGCACCGAACTCGGTGTAAGCTACCGAAAAATGGAAGGTGGTGAGAACGGAAGAGAATTCCCGTTCAGAGAAGGTGAGTGGTTTTTCGATTCAATTTCGGTAATAACCTCAAAAGAGGTGAAATATCGTAACGCTGTCATGGACATTATTTCTGATTCCGGAATTAATAGAGAAACTGTTGTTCGTTTTTTTCAAGAACAAGCACCACTGTACACGCCCTATGACGATTATTCTAGTTCCGAATGGGCAGAGATTATTTTGCAGTTTGCTTAAAATTACAGAAAAATGAAAGCATTACAAACAATAATTGATAGGTTTTTCAAGTCGGGGCAAAAAGGGCGAGACCTTTACAAGAGATATTCTTACCGTTTCGGGGAGGATTTTTCGGGCACGAATTTTTCGGACGTGGATTTTTCGGACGCGAATTTTTCGGACGTGGATTTTTCCCGCGCGAATTTTTTTCGCACGAATTTTTCTTACGCGGTTTTTTTGGGCACGGATTTTTCGGACGCGAATTTTTCGGACGCGAATTTTTTGGGCACGGATTTTTCGGACGCGAATTTTTCGGACGCTAATTTTTTTTGCACGAAATTTTTCCGCACGAAGTTTTCTGACGCGAATTTTTCGGACGTGGATTTTTCTCGCGCGAAATTTTCCCGCGTGGATTTTTCCCGTGCGAATTTTTCTCGGGCGAAATTTTTCCGCGTGGATTTTTCGGACGCGAATTTTTCGGGCACGAATTTTTTGGGCACGAATTTTTCGGACGCTAATTTTTTCCGAACGAATTTTTTCTGCACGAATTTTTCACGCACGAAATTTTCGGACGCGAATTTTTCCCGCGTGAATTTTTCGGACGTGTATTTTTTTGATGCGAAATTTTCGTACGCGAAAGTCGTAAGGTCGGTGAGTTTCAATATTTATAAGTATGCGTCTTTTTCTTTTGAAATGGACACTGGAACGAGATATATACGTCTCGGTTGCCATGTCCGAACTCTCGAAGAGTGGGAGTCTGATTTCTGGGATAATGACGAAGAGTTCCCAGATGATAATTCTGAGAAAAGCAATCTTAGGAAATTAGCTTTTGAAACACACAGGAAATGGTTCTCGAAATTGTAACACAGTGGAAAAAAGTAATAGCTCCGATTATTGAAAAATTGGGGCATACTGAAAAGAAATGTTTCGCACATTACCAGGCTCGAAGAAGAACTTGTTAAGAAATAGCCGCGAGTTTTTTTTTGTATTGTCTCTATTCGAAAAAAAGGGTTGATTCATATATATTTGAATGTGAGTCGTGGATTGATTTTTTTTTTTTATGATAAGAAGCCGAAAGGCATTAATTTCGTAGTTTCGACTATGCTCTCGCTTTTGCGGTAGCTTTTATTTTGTCCTTTGCTCGGCTGCGGTATATGCTGAGTTTTGTAATTATGTTACTCTCTGAGGCAATAGAGCTCGCACAAAACGGACAGCCGCACGATTTCACATTCGTGTCGCACGGAACTGCCAAGAAGAAACGCGAAGGCGGTTACACTGTGAACATGACGAAAGCTGTTGTAATAAGTTCGTTTAAGGAAAAACAGAAAATGAATCTAAAATCGTTAGACAGCGGGCAAATTCGTTGGTGCTATTTTGTATTACTCACACATATTGATAATGAAGAGATATTTGTATGAAAGAAGAAAAGTTTGAATTACTTGTGCCATTTTCGGCAAGCTATTTGCCCGGCGCACGTGCAGCGGTAACTTTCGCATCCACAGATTATTTCACGGAACCGGATAAGCCTATTTCTGTCAGTGAGAAATATCGCGGTGCTGTGCCGTGGGGCTCTGACAATGACTTGCCTAGATATATTACGGACACGCTCGGGAAGAATCCTGTCGGCTCCGGAAGTATGGAATTGCGCATTGATATTGCTTACGGCGCAGGCGTGAAGTTCGGCGTTATGGACGAAAACGGCGAATTTCGCGAGGCTACTCAGCAAGAAAAACAAGGCGTATATGCTGCTGTTGAGCAGTTTTTTCAAGATAACGATATGAACACGTTCATGTCGGAATTGATTACGGACATTAATTTTTTCTACAACGGTTTCGTTGAAATCATTCTCGATATGAATGAAACAGGCAGTCGTCGCGTTGTTTCGATGGCGGCAAAAGAGGCGTATTTTTCGCGTTGGGAAACTGCAAATCCTGATACCGGCATTGTTGAAAATCATTTCTATTCTGCGCTGTGGCCCAAAAAACCGAAGGATACTGAGGTTACAATTACACCTGTAATTTGGGCGAAAAATGCCGCCAAAGAACTTGAAATTCGTATCGGTCGCCGACCGAATGATGTCGGCAAAACTAAGGATGAAAAGGAATTCCGGTATATTCTTCCTGTTCGCTTGCCTTCGCCCGGACGAACATACTACACGAAGCCATATTGGTATTCTGTAATAGAATCCGGTTGGATGGAATTTGCGAACAAAATTCCGGAATTTAAAAAACAATTTATGCTTTACAGCATAAATATTGCGTATCATATTGAAATTAACGAACAATATTTTCCGAAAATATTCGCCAAAGAAGGCATTACAACCAAGAAAGGGCAGGAAGAGCGCGTGAAAAAAGAACTCGACAATTTGAATGAGTTCTTGAAAGGCGCAGAAAAAGCGGGCAAATCCATGATTACTTATTTCAAATCTACGCCCGACGGCAAGGTTGAAATTCCTGATATTAAGATTCATGTCATTGATAAGAAAATTGGCGGCGAATATATTGACGATTCGCACGAAGCCTCTGCAATGATTGCTTACGCCATGCGTGTGCATCCGTCGCTCATCGGAACTATACCCGGCAAAACTACATCCAATCTTTCAGGTTCTGACAAGCGCGAACTGTTACGTATTGCACAGAGTTTGCAGAAACGAGTTCGAGACCAAATCTTGAAACCGCTGTATCTGGTAAAACAGATTAACAAATGGTCGCCTGAGATTGAATTTTCAATCCCTGATATTTTCCTGACCACGTTGGATACCAACGGCGAAATCGACAAATCCGCACAAGTATGAGCCGCACAATTTTCTTAACTATTGCCGAAATTAAGGAGCAAATCAGTGTTGATATTAGCTCCGATATTCGTACGCTGCAACCTTACATCAAACAAGCCGAAACGCGCTATCTGAAAGAAATTATCGGAACAGATTTGCTTGAATTACTTCGCGCTGCCGTAAACGACGAAGATGCAATCACGCCCGAACTTGAAGCCTTGCTTCCTGTTGTGCGCTACCCTGCCGCACATTTCGCGTATATGTTGGCTGTGCCGCAATTATCGCTGAATGTCGGCGAGACCGGCATCGGCGTAACGATGAGCGGAAACTTTGAACCGGCAGCCGAATGGCGATTGAAAAACTTTTCAATTTCGCTCGAAAATACAGGCTACGACGGCGTTGAGGAATTGCTTGAATTCCTTGAAACCTATGTTGCCGACTACCCGGAGTGGGTTTTGTCTCCCGCATATTCGTTCAACAAAAAGTTATTTGTGAATAATGCTGCCGAGTTTGAAACGGCTACGATGATTGACATTCCGCGTCTGAAATTCCTGCATTTGCGTTCGCATCTGTATATGTTTGAGCAAAATACAGTGAAAAAAACAATTTCGGCGGCACTTGCCGACGAAATAAAGGCGCAAATCATTGCGGATACGCTCTCGCCTGAGAATGAGTTGCTGCTCAACTCCTACATTCGCCCGGCGGAATGTTATTTCGCACTGTGGAAAATGGAAGATAAGGCCGAATTGAAGCTCGAATATACCCGACTGGTTGAAGAATTACAGGCATATCTGAACACGAATGCCGCAACCTATCCGCTGTATGAAGCTTCTGACTGCTACTCAACCTTGAGCGTGATTGGGTTGAACGACGAAGCCAGCGGATTTTTCATGATGGGACGATGAGGGCCTATGAAATGAATTATAAGCGTTCGATTCCTGTGGAGTGGAACGGACTATCGGCAGAGGAACTGTCGTATGCTTTGCATCTGAAAAAATTGAACCTCACAAAAGAGGCATTCAATGTGCTGTTTTTGCGGCACGCGCTGAAAATTCCGCATCGAAAATTCTATTTGATTCCTGCCGTAGAAATGGCAAAATATGCCGAAAAGATTGAATTTTTGCACAAAAAAGCGGAATTGACCGTCAATAAGTTCCCTTTTTTGAAGTTCCGAGGAAAAGAACTCAAAGGACCTTCCGACGGTATGACGGACATCTCGTTCGAGCAATATTTTGGTTATGCGTCCATGTATTTGGACATGTTCGCCGAAACACATAAGGACTATTGGTTGAATCGTTTTGTGTCTGCGCTGTATCATGAAGGCGAGTTCAATGCAGACAACATCGAACGGAATGCGATTCTGATTGAGAAACTGCCCGTGTACACGAAGGAAGCTGTGTTGCTGTTCTATACATCTTGCTCCGATGTTTTTCCAAACAGATTCCCGGAATTGTTCTCGAAATCAGTCGCGCCTGTGCGAGACGACTTGCACTATTTTAAGATGTTGGACAACATTGCGGACGGCGCACTTGCCGACAATCACTTCGTGAAACGCTCAAATATTATTGAAGTGTTCATTCGCCTACAGGCGATGCACAAGGAAAATGGAGAATTCAAAAACCGCACACATGGATATTAACGCGTATTTCGAACTGCTTGCCACCGAGCATAATAAGATATATCACACGGAAGATGCGCCTGCATTCTTCAATGAGTTCAGCACGTCGCGTATTATCTTCGATAATTCCGATTTTCTTGCAAAAATGCGCTACGTGAAAGATACCGCGCTCATTGCTCAGTGGAACGAGGACGGCGGCTGGGACGGACCAAGCCACGACAAACGCTACCGATATTATACCGGTGCAGTGATACTGGTGCAACGTGTGCGCGACGGCGACATTACCGGCGCACGGTCGGAATGTAATTCGATTTTCGAGGATATTATTTCACGAATTGAATACGATTCGGAGCAAGGCACGATTCCGCAAAACGTGCAATTCTATCTGAATGAAACCACGGCGCACGCCATCGGGATGATTGCCGATAAGTATTACGGCATAATGTATATGATGCGTTACCGCGATTTTGCAAGCTGTACACCTTATAACCCCGACACATGGATATTACCGTCGTAGGGCTAAGTCCGAAATCGGATGTTGATTTGCGACGTTGGGCGGAAATTACCATTGAGAAGTGGCAATTTGTCATCATGAAAAAGAGGCTCATGCACACGGGCGACTTGCTCAACAGCTTCCAATCGCATGTTACGATGGATGCCGACGGCAATTCCGCGCTCATTTCGTTTGCATTTCAATACTATTTGCGTATGTTAGAAATGGGCGTGGGCAAGGGCGTGAGTTTCGGCGATGTGAAAAGTAATACCCAAAACAGACGTGAGGACGGACGGCAGAAAGGCAACCGCCGCAAACAGATACGCGGACTATACAACGGCGTATTTTTCGGCGAAGCGATGCGCTTACTTGAATTGATGCAGGCGGCGTATGCCAAAGAAGGCGCGAAAATTATTACGGATGAATTTATGCTCGGCTCAGGAAAGCCGACAGTATAGAAAACTAAGTAGCTTTTTCTTCGTTCATATTTTATGCGTTTTACACTCCGAATTCTTGTTCGGGGTGTTTTTTTAACTTCTATTTGCAGCAAGTTACAATCCTTTCGTTGAACCTGCATTTATTTTTTTGAATAATGCAGGTAGGGTAAAATTATTTAGAATGATTCTAAATAATAAACGACTTGAAAATAATTTTGCCGATTAAAATAAACGGTTTACATTTGCAGCGTTCCAAATACAGATGACTATGTCATACGCTGAATTTTCAAATATTAACAATACGCCATCGGGTAAAATCTACCAAGTGCTTCGGCATGGAAGTCTGTTTTTGGAACAACCCGATGGTTTTTTATTTTATAAATTTTTCTATATGTTCCAAAAACAGCAAGTACAACACGTCGCGAAAGCCCATGTTGTAAATCCGCTCATTCGTGCGGTTATCGTTTCCGTAATTTTGGCAACTGCTGCCGCAGTTTTTTTTTTTTTTAAATTGGAGGTGTGCTATGTATAAGCTCAGCTCCGAAGGCAGCCGCCCGCGCTTTGCCATATTCCGTTGGTTTGCTTTTTTCCGTGCCGGAAAGAGCGCAAACCGTAGTAATAAAATTGTATTAGTAGAAAAATTACGCAGAAATGGATAATCAAACCAAACCAATCCGCCCGATGCACAGCTTCGAAGTATTTATCGTTACCATCAACGAGCTGCCTATAGTTCAATTGGTAATGCCGTTGCGCTGCACTTCTGAGCAGCTCTCATCGTTTCGTTCCGTAATTTTGGACATGTTAACGGGCAAAATAATCGAGTTTCAAATTGCCACCGGCGCAAGTCCGTATTACGATAAAGGCATGTTCTCCTTGTCGCGTTGCGGTACCCGCGAGAGCTTCAAAACGTTAATACTTAGTTCAGCATGGCAATATTAGTATACAACGGAATGAAGCTGCGACGCGGCAAATTCTACGATGAAAAAGGCGAGCCGGTTTCGCTACTAATGGGCAACCCCACACAAATACGCCTGCGCGAAATGGCTGAGGCAATGCACGACGAATATACCGAAGGCAAATTGTTGGACGAAAATGATTTTTTTTTAAGTGAATCTTCGGCAGAATTGGTTGCATTTTGTTCCTGCGGCGGCGAATTGAATTATGTTATCGAAATCGATGATGTGGATAATGTTTGGGAAGAAGTAGAAGTTTTCTTGACCAAAGAAAAAAAACCAACAATTGAATGCGTTGATTGCAATCTTCGTTACAAACTGCGCTATAACGAAGATTGCAACCATCCCGAGCTGCGCAGAGTAAGGACTGAGAGACGTCATGAAATTAAGGCAGACAAATGAAACAGTTCGCAAACAAATACAATTCTTTTCTGTCCGAAAGCGGCGTAAGTTATGCCTTGTTTTTCGTCATGGTTGAACTGATAGGCATCAATACCTTCTCATTGCGATTCGTTCTGCAATCGCAAAACGAATCGCTTACCAATTGGATGCCTGCATTCATCGGCGCGTTGGCGTATAGCATAACTACTATTGTGGTGATGCAACGCCAAGGGCACGCGCAACTTAAACGCATCCTCCCTACCCTTGACGCGCTACTTGTTTTGCTCGGCATGAATATCAATATTCTCGACCAAGCCGCCGACGGAACGCTTAACTATGTAGCTGTTATTTTGTCACTGTTATTTGCTGTATTTACGGCGGTTATCACATATTCCCTCGGACAAATTAATAACGAAGCTCGCCCCGATATGGTTACGAAAACCGACTACGACCAAGTCGTGCGCAACTCCGCCGGACTTGCTTTGCAGGTTACAACAAAGGTTGTAAAGTTGAAGGAAATGAATGTCGAAATAACAGATTTGAGAAGTCAGTTGTTTCTCACAAGGAAAGAACTCAGCGAAATGCAGCGCACACACAGCATGTATTACGACGGTTGGTTGCGACATAATAAGTCGCGCATTCTGAAAATGAAACCCGAAGCGCGAACCGCCGAGGATAACGAAATCTTAGAAAAATTCAATCACTTACAAAATCAAGAATTATGATTATTACTGAAGATACATATTTCGTAACTATCTCGAAATACCAAATGGAATACCACTGCCTTGTTCCGAATTCACATCATACTATTTTGCTGTTTTTATTCCAAAAAAAAAATTATGCAAAACTTATCTATAAATTTGTGAATGAATATGTGTATGATGACCAGGAAAGTCATTACAGAACATACGCGATTAAAACTTACGCATCTACAAAATTGGACTTTCAAAGAGCCGAACAAATTATCAATCGAAAATTAAAGTTAGAATTATGAAAACAGTCATTGCAACAGTTGTAATAATCGTGCTCGCAGCAGCAGGTTACAATATCTACAAAAGTCAGAACACCGTAACACAGGATGAGTTTCACGACTACCGCAAGGAGTTCCGCGCCGAAATAGACAGCATCAAAACCGAACTGCGCGACGTTGCCGCCGATGTGGACACACTGAAATTCGATACTGATACGCTGAAACGTGGTCAGGAAGTTATCTATAAGGAAGTTCGCAAAGTAACTTCTAAACAAACACCGAGTTTTTGGGGTAATTTTTAAGTTATGTTTGAAGCAATTTTCTTAATAGATATTATCGGTGCGTTGTATTTCATAGCGCGAATGATCGGCGCAAAAACAAAAACTCAAAAGGTTGCATTTCCAACCTTAGTTGTGCTCTCAATTGTTTCGGCTGTTTTGGTAATCTCAATATTAATGTGATGAAAACATTCACAGCAGAAATTATTGTTCCGTTCAGAATAAAGAAACGCCCCACTCGTTGGGGCGCGTTCTGGGCGAACCGCTTACTGTTCGATTTCTACGGCGAAGGCGGAAAGGCTTGGCAAGGCGGACTGCTCATGGCTATACAACTCTTACTGATAGTTCCGATGTTGTTACTTGATTTCGGAATTTTGTTAGTTTTTGGTGCATGGAAGTTACTTTTCGGATTCAGCAAAAAGACAACAGAAGCAGGAATTGACGTAACAACAAGCACATTGAAAACTGCATTTGGATTCATTCTAAAATGGGTTATTGCAATTGGCGCAATTATTTTTCTATACACAATAATATCAGACGGATTATGGAAAAAATACTCGGAAAAATTGTCATTCTACTTGGAACTGTTACAATCAGTTTCGTTTTGATTCATTATGTGAATTTCAAACTTACCTTGACAGGTTCCGAAAGTTACTTTTCAGAGAAAGTAAGACAGCTTGATATTATCAACGAACTCCGAATGCGTAGCTTATCAATTATCGACATGCGCGATATCACGAAACAAGGCACACACATGAAAACAACAATTTCACACATCGTCTTACATCACGATAATTATCCTTACGGTCAAGATAATTCGTGGGACAATGTGGATGAGTATCACGAAGGCAAGGGCTGGGGCGGAATTGTGTATCACTATTTTGTCAGCAGGTCAGGCAAGGTATATCAAAACCACACCGACAGTGCTAACACTCCACACGCAGGAAGCCGAAAGTATAATGCCGTGTCCATTAGCGTATGTATGCAAGGCAATTTTGAAACAGACACGCTCCAAGGTGAACAGAAACGCAGCGTAATCAAGCTGCTCTACCTCTTACGCCGACGATACCCCGATGCAATCTTAGTCGGACACCGCGAGGTAAGACCTGAGCCGACGGCTTGCCCGGGGAGGAACATTGACTTAATTAAGCTGAAAGAAGCAAGTTTTCAACCTCACATTAAATTACTGAATTATGAGCATTGAACTATATCGCACTATATTAGTGCTGTTATCGAACCAATTCACGCACGGTACGCCTGCAATTAACATCTACACGGGCGACATCGTTATTGTGAAAATGATAGGAGAGAGGCATAACGAATTGCAGGTGTTCCCGATATACGGCGAATCCACTACTACGGTGGAGTTTGACCTGTCGCCGCAAAACTTCTTAACTTTGCCTGAATTATCGGAAAGTAACGGGAAAAATAAGGAAGTAATCGGAAAATTAGCGGTGCTGTATCGGAAAATCATCGGCGATTTTTCGGAGCAATATCAGAAATTTAACGGCGTTTTTTCGGAAACTTCGCAGAAGGTTATCGGAAACGCGGCGGCAGAAAATCAGACTGACATCGGCGAAGTTGCGGTTCCTTATCAGCGATTTGTCGGGAAAGATGTGATTGACCGTAACAAAGTCAGCCACAAATACACGGGCGAACTCAAAACTGTAATGCACGATATTGAGCGTGTTACTGACAAGATTGTCAAGAACACGCAGAAGGAAGAAACGATAAGCAAAACCGCCAAGCGTTACGATAATGCTTGCGTAATTGCCGAAGGAAACGCGAAAGACAAGCTGGCGCAATTGAAAAAGATTCGCCAAGCGCTGCAACATTCGAGCGATAAGCAAGATCAACGCATTAAGCAAAACACTACGGAAGCACAGGGCGCGTCCGTAGGTTTCAAATTCAAGAAGCTTCTTTGGGCGGCGGCATTTTTCGCAGTTGCGGCAGGTGCGGTGTGGTTCACATTTTTTGACGAACTTACTTCGGCGAAAAATGAAGTAACATCCGTAGTGCATACCGTAATTCCGCAGACGAACACCGCTATAAAAGAAACTAAGAAAACCGATGCGGCGGCTAAGGTTTGGACTGATACTGAATTATTGAGACTTATTGAACTATATGCCGTGAAGGATAGCAAGAAGATTTTCGACTTCGGTCGAAACAAGTTACTTTCTCAAATGAAAGGCAAGAAACTCACAGACTACGAAGTGAAAATGCAAATTGAAACGTATCTTAAAAAAATAAAATAGTTGGTTCATGGCATTGTGTCGCCAGACCAATTATAAAATAATCGCTGCACAGTCACGCTGTTTGCCTCATGCATAGAAAAACTGTTTTTTTTTTTTTGTTTTTTTTTTGTGCACACGTTTTGAGGAAATTTGTGCACGTTTTGTCCTTTTTGCACATGATTTTTAAGCGGAAATTTGTGTAAAATTTCGTATCATGGCAGATATACAAGGCAGAGTAGATTTGAAGGTGAACGGCGACGATGCCGCCGCCGAACTAAAACGCTTACAGAAGAAGACTTCGGAACTCCGTCAGGAGATTTTGAAAGTGCAAAAAGAACAGTTACTGAAAAAGAGTTCGATTGACGAAGCTTACAAGGCTCTGAAACTTGCACAAACACGCGCATCGGATTTGCGCATCGAAATTGTGAAACTCTCACAAGCCGTTGTCATTGACGAAAAAGCATTGAAGCTCGCCAACGCCGAACTTGCCAAGGCTGATGCCGAAATAAAATCTATCAATAAGGAGTTACGTACCTTAGAGAAAAACCCGGCATTGAACGCACTCAATGCGGAACTCAAAGCAACGAACAACCAACTCCGTGCCATTGATAACGCAACTTTCGAATACAGTAAAGTCCTTAAGAATCTATCAGGCGCAACCATTAAAGACTTGAACCGCGCACATGCACAACTCAGTAAGGAAATTCAAACCATAAACCGTAACACGGACGAATATCGCCAAAAGTCCAAACAACTTGCGCAAATATCTACAACTATCGGGCAAGTGCGCAACGAGATGCGCGGCGTTGCAAAAGAAACGCTGACATTCAAGGATAGACTCGGCAAGATGGCTGATAATTTCAACCGTTTCGGCGCAATGTCAATCGGCATTATCGGTTCACTTACCGGATTAGTGGTCTCGGCACGCAAAGCGGTGGATGCGTTCAACGAGTTTGAATCTTCGCAAGATAATTTGCAGGCATTGACCGGACTTTCAGAAGAAAAGGTGAAAGGCTTAGGCGATGCCGCGATTGAAATGAGCACATCTGTGCAGGAAGGCGGCGTGCGCATAACGAAATCCGCCAAAGATATTGTGGATGCGTTCACGTCCGCAGGCTCGAAACGACCGGAACTGCTCGCAAACGCAGAGGCATTGAAAACCGTTACGAACGATGCACTTATCCTTGCCGAAGCCGCTAAGATGGAACTCGACCCGGCAATCGGCGCAGTTACCGCCGCCATGAATCAGTTCGGACTTGGCGCAGATGAAAGTCGCCGTATTATCAATGTGTTTGCGGCAGGCTCGAAGGCAGGCAGTGCGGAGGTGGACAGCCTTGGAGAATCGTTCAAGAACGTGGGAACGGTGGCATCGGAAAGCAACATGACTCTCGAAGAAACGGTTGCGGCATTGGAGGTTTTGGGTGACAAACAAATCTATTCGGAAGAAGCCGGAACGAAATTGCGTGGTGCATTATTGAAATTAAAACAAACCGGCGTGGGTTACGCATCAGGCACGTTCAACATGCGCGATGCTTTGTTAGAAGCGAACGCACAACTTGAAAAACAAGGCACGGAAGCGCAGAAAGATGCGCTGAAAATGAAATTGTTCGGTGCTGAAAATATTACGGTAGGTTCTATTTTGCTTGGCAACATCCTAAAATACGACGAACTGACAAAAGCCGTTACCGGCACGAACACGGCAATTGAGCAAGCAGCAATTAACACAGATAATAACGCCGCCAAACTCGAACAGGCAAAAAACCGCGCCCAAGAAAATGCGATTGTGCTGGGCGAACAGCTCGCCCCTGCCCTCACATTCAGTACGAATGCGTTTTCGTATTTGTTGAAAGTGTTGGTTACGATTATAAAAAATTGGGACACGTTTGCGAAGTATTTGAAAATTGCTGTTGCCGGAATTGTAGCTTATACTGTCGTTACGAAAGGTGCGACAATTGCAACTTTTTTGCAAGAAAAAGCAACATTAGTCTTGAAAAAAGCCAACGACCTTCTTAGTATTTCAATGAAAAAAACGCCTTGGGGTTTGATAATAGCCGGAGTTGCTGCTGCAATTACGGCTTTTATATTATTCCGTGAAAAGGCTAAAGAAGCTGAAAAACCTCTGCTTAATCTTGCAAAAGCAGGTGATATATATTCTGAAAAAATGGCTGAGGTTGTCGGCGAAAGTGATGCTCTTTTTGAGATGCTGAAAACAACAGAAAAAGGCACGCAATCTTACGACAATGTATTGAAGGCTGTTAACGAAAAATATAAAACATATTTGCCTAATCTTCTTACACAGCAGACTTCATTAGAAGATATTGAAAAAGCTCAAAAAGCAGTAAATGAGGCATTATTACAAAATATTGCGATTGAAAGTAAAAAAGAGGAATTTATAAATCTAAACAAGGAATACTTAAGGTCACAACGTGAAATTTTTAAAATTTTCAATGAAACGATTAAACCATCTGTTATTGATAGACTTGATACGTTTAATTTCGCTTGGTTTCAAGCTGCGGCAAATGCCGGCTTAACAGCCGATCAGATAAGCGCATCAGTTCAGTCTGCGACAGGATATAGTATTATTGATGATAATCTTCGGAATCTTGTTTCGGATACAAAACGTGCCGCACTTGAGTTTGAAAATGGGAAAAAAAGTATAGGAGAATTTTATTCTACGCTTATAACAGGAAGCGAAGAAGCGGCAAATTCAGGGAATGGGACAGGAGGCGGAACCGCAAACGCCCAAGCCAAAGCCGATGATTCTCGTATGCTTTTCGAGCTCATTCAACAATTAAACATCAATGCAATTGAGGACGAGCGCAAACGCGCTGCGGCTGAATTGGAAATCTGGTTCACGAAAGAGCAGGAGAAAATATTGATGGCGAAAGTATCGGAAGAGCAAAAGAATTATGCACTCTCGCAATTGGATGCCGCGTATACCGCCAAACGTATCGAGAATGAAAAGGCATATCAAGACGAATTACTGAAACGCTACCAAGATATTGAGGCATTCGTAACCGAAGCGCAACGCGGCATCGTAACCGAACAGGAACGATTGAACGAAATTGAACTTGCGGCAATTGACGGAAAATATCAAAAGCAAATTGATGCCGCAACGAAGTTCGCATCCGAAGATGTCGCCAGACGTGAGGAATATCTGCGCATTATTTCCGACCTTGAAACCGTGCGCGATGCCGAGAAAAAGGCGTATCTCGAAGCTAAGGAAAAAGAACATACAGAGATGATTCAATCCATTCGGGAGCAATACGGACTTATTAGCGATGCAGACAAATATCAACAGCAGCTTGACCAACTGAAAGCATATAAGGATCAAGAATTACTGACAGAAGCGGAATACGAACAGGCATTGTTCATTCTGCGAACGGAACATCTGAAGCAATTGGATGCGCAAGCCCAAGCCGCGCACGATGAAGAAATGCAACGCCGCAGAGAGAACTTGTCGCAAATGTCGTCAGTTATCAGCGCAAGCGAATCATTGACGAACGCCGCCAAAGAGCGTGAACTGCAACGTGTGGGCGATGATGAGGAGAAGAAAAAGCAAATCCAAAAGAAATATGCCGATATTGAATTTGCAATCACACTCGCGCAAATTGCTGCTACAGCCGCCAAAGCCTACATGGAAGCCGCCGCACTTGCATTGACTAATCCTATTGCTGGTGGTCTTGCGTATATTGCGCTCACTGCGCAAGCCGGCGCATCGACCTTAGCCGCTACCAATCAGCGCAATGCTGTAATGCAGCTCGCCGACGGAAAGTATGACGTAGTAGGTGAGGATGACGGCAAACATTACGCCGCGCCGTTGGTTCCGACACTCAGCACCGGCATTGTGCGCAAGCCTACATTGGTAGCGGAAGAGCCGGAGTTCGTGGTGGACAATCGCACCTTATATAATGTGAAAACGGACAGATACGGCATGACGGTAATGGATCATGCGCAGGCTATATCAAGGATGCGTAGTTTGCGTGTGCCTCAGCGCGCACGCGGGAAATACCAAACTGCAGGAACGAATGTTCCTGCAACGATGCATGCGGATAACTCCGAAATGATTGCCGAACTGCGTGCGATGCGCTCCGAACTCGGAAACATGCGTTCGGACTTACAAAATTTCAAGGGAAAACTGAAAGCGCAAATTGTCTATACGGATTTGGAGGATTACGAGGCGAAAATTAACAAGGTAAGAAACGATACTTCGGTGTTGTAATGTCCTTTTTGCACTCTGATTTTTTTTAGAAATTTGTATTAAAGTTATTGAGTTATGTTGATGTATCTTCTCTTTTCAATTCTGTTGCAAGTTCCTGTGGATGTTGCTTCACCCGAAATGAAACTTCTTGATTATGGTTCCTTCGGAATTATGCTTGCATTTTCGATTTTCATTATTCGTTACCAAGCGAAAAAAGATCAACAACTACAAGAAAAGCGCGATATTGATTATAAGAATGCAATGGACAGGGCATATAAGGAACGCGACGAAGCTATCAAGGAAATGAATGTTATTTCTACGCGATTCATTGACCACATGGAGGATAATACGAAGCAGAACTTATCTGTAATTGTTGAAAATACTAAGGTAATTTCCAAGTTTTCAGATAGTTTCGATATGTTCTCGAAATCGAACGTCTTACTTGCATCTAGCATCGAAAAACTAACAGTGATAACGGAATTCTACTCGAAAAAATTCAACGATATACATAAGTAATGCTCGAAATTCGCTTCAACTCACAGCCCATTGAACTGCCGGACGATTTTCAAATTATTATCGTTGAGCACGGGAATGTATTCACGTTCGACAAATTAGAAGGTGGCTATTCTTTACCTGTTTCGGCTCCGATGTCGGTGCGAAATCAGCGTATTTTTGGGTTTGCATTTCGACCTGAAAAACACGAAAACGAAGTTATTGAGGGCGATGCAGAAGTAATTTTTCACGGTATTCCGATTGCACGCGGCATTATGCGTGCGGAAGAAATTAGTCAGAAGTCGATTGAGTTCACTATTTTCGTGAATAACGGCGGTTTCTATCACCAAATAAAAGACAAGCTGCTCACAGACTTAGACTATGGCGACGACTGCGAATTTATTTTGCCAACGTTCGCGGAAAACGGAACGCGGTATCCGCAGAGATATGTTTTGGCTACGATTCAGAACGAAGATTTTTTTAAGGACACTATATATGAAAATTATAAGACAGTTGAAGGCGGTGTTTGGAAAGATGCGTTTGAGAAACAGAATACTGTGAATTCGATTGAATCACAAGCTTATGAATTCTTTTTTAAATATAACTATCCTGTTGCAGTTACGCCATTCCCTTTTGTCGATGATGTCTTATATAAGGTGTTATCGAATTTCATTACCTTATATGAATCTAAGGTTTCTGATAATCAATTCCTAACGTGGTTTCCAAAACAACTTCTATTCACCGTTAATACAATTGTATATGCAAGGCATGAGATAGATTTCGGAACCTATAATGCGAAGAATCATGTTCCGCGTACACCCGTTACGGAGTTTTTGTTGTCAATACAAAATTTTTGGAATTTATTTCTCAATGTGCGGCATGGTCATGCTATACTAATTTCGAGATACGATATGATTATGACAGAAAGTTATATCGATTATTCGTCGAAACATGTCAAGACTACAACGAAGAAAATTACAGGCAAAGCAGACGGATGGGAAATTTCTGTGCAACGTGATAGTGCTGACTCATTTGCATCTAATTATCCTGATTTTTCGCAGTCCCAACATAGTCATATTGAATTACCATCGTTAGAATATTATCCTGTATATGGGAATTATACAGTGTACGATACCATAGGTTTCGCAAGATTCACTTATCGGATGGATCATACAAAAACACTTGTTTTTTTTGAAAATCCGCCCGGTATATATTCCATTCTTAGTCAAGGCGAAGAATGGCAAGTCCTTCCGGAAGGTTCAGGTAATTTCCAAGAATTTCGTAATGTTGCAATTTCTAACGGAATGTTTTCCGGCAATCTTGACGTGAAAATTCCACTATTTTCTTGCTCAATATCGCACTGGTTATACGGTCAGAACCAATCGAATCTAAGAGCATTACCGATAGTTAAACAGAAAGGAAACTTTTTTCAAGGCGCTCTTAACCGGAATGGCACGGAATATCCATATAACGATTTCTCATTACGGTATATGTTTCACTTTTCGAATGATATGACAGCATTGCCTTTCAGACATATTCCATACGCAGCTTCCGGGTATTTCTTTGGAGTTCCTCCGTCAGGCGATGCTCCGGAAGATGAAAAAGATACGATAAGCTACTCGGCACAATGGTCTTATTACGAACGCTGGAAAAAGTTTCTAACTTGGTATCTTGATGTTGATGCTGAATATACAATCTACCTGTATATGAATGCGGCAGATATTTTTAATTTCGATTTCACAAAAAAATATAAAATAGGGGAAAATACCTATTTCATTACGGACTTGGAATATAACTTGAGTAATAATGGAGTTTCAGTAGTTAAGGCAACAGCAATTCGTTTCTGATTTGTCCTTTTTTAGAAGTCTTACTTCCTTAATTTTGCATCAATATGAGTTTCGTAGTTCAATCATATCCGGAAAAAGTAATCCTCAGCGATAATCCTGCTAAGATTGTGATTTCTATTGGTCCGAAATCTATATATTATGCCGATGCCATAATAAGAAGGCTTCACGTCCAAATTTTCAACCCTTATATTAACGAATATTATCTCCCTTTTGCAGAGGATTCTTTCATTGTGCAAGAAAATCAAGTCATTACAATGGATATTTCAGAATATCTTCGGAATGATACTCGCAAACAATTTATATTATCAGACCTTTTTGTAACCGACATTATTGATGCCGGTCTTACTTCTGAATATACATTCAAGTTTTTTGAGACTTACGACAGTTATAATCAGCCTTGGGATGCAATAATTTCAACTAACTTTTTCGCAATCAACGGCGGACTAAGCCGTGCACTTTTACAATATTATGACACTAAGGGCTATACGTTTCTATCGAAATTAATAGGTACAGAAAACCGATTCCTTAGTTGGCAGATGCCGAAAAAGCTTATGCCGACACAAATTGAGATGTTATATTATCTCAATACGCTGTTGGCAGAATTGAAATATCAATTCGTGCTGTCATTCGACGATGCAACCACGCAGACAATCACATCCGCAGCAATTACGGCAACGGAGTGGACAGTCTATACATTAAATGCTTCATTTTTCGCACACCAACTCGAACAATATGAGATTGATAAGCTGATTGTCAGTTTCGATTTCTATGTGTTGGGCGGTTCGGGCGTAACATTCGAGCAAGTTTCGGAAACGAAAACTTATACGATTGATCGCAGTTACATGCACTTCGCGCGGCAATTCATATTTCACAACAGCTTAGGCGGTTACGATTGTGTGTTGCTGCACGGCCTTTCGGAGGTTGAAAACAAGTTCAACCGTGAAAGCGGCATATCGGACGAAGGACAGAACCGCGTATTTTTCGTGAATTACGATTCCGAAAAAACAACAAATTCGGGTTGGATGAACTCGAAATATACGAACGCACAGCGCGCGCAAGATTATATGACTGAATTACTTCTCAGCGAAGAAGTGTATGAGGCGTATAAGAATCACATTGTAGAAATTATTCCGCAGTCAGATTCGTTGAAAGTATATCAAGACAAGAACTATCTTTTTTCTTTCGAGTTCAAATATAAGACTGCGTATAACGAAGGTCATTATTCTGATTTCCTTGAAACGCCATTTTTGGGTATTCCGCAGGCGAAATTCCGATGCCAAGATGCCGAATATAATACAATAACTGAACTGTTCTCGCTTACTATTGTAAGAACGGACACATTCGAGTTGATTGACGGTGTAGGCGAAGTAGTTCTGTCCACTGACACGAACCCTGCAATTGTGAAAGTATATCCGATTCTGCTCGATGTGGGAGAAAATACAACGATAACGCTTGATTTGTCAGCATATTGCCATGTTTCACGCGTAAGTTGGACGGGGTCATGCTCGGGCGAATTGATTTTTGATAACGGGAAATTATTAGACAACAGCTATAATTGCTTACAAGACAACAGTTATTCAACATTAATGATCAACTAATATGGGAAGGGTAATAGATTATACACCAATTGAAAATAACGGACATTCGGTATATGGAACGAAGTCTGGGTCGGAAGGGCTTATAGATTTGGCAAAGGCGGCAAGGATTGCGAATGACATTGTGACGGTTGGCACAGGAGGCGATTACACTACATTAAGACTTGCTTTTGCAGCAGGTAAGAAAAAAATTAAGCTAATTTCCAATGTAACAGAAACAAGTGCAGGAACCTCAGGCAGTGACATCTTCATCGACGGTAACGGATTTTCTCTATCAACAGCTTATCAATTAATAAGTTCTGGAACTGTATCTATTTTAAATTTGAAAATTATAAATTCTTATATTGGGGCTTTTTCAACGCCACTATTCAAACTAACATCATTTATTTTTGAGAATGTCAGTTTAACCTTTTCAGCAGTAGTCGAACAATTTGGAATATCCGCCGCTAATGCTTATATAGTTAACTCCACTATGACATTCTCAAATATGAATGTCAGAAACTATTTCTCATCTTATTTCTTATTAAGAGATTGCTATATTGTGTTATCTGTTGGAACATATAATAATAATATTTTTTACTGTTCAGGGAATTCTTGTATAATTGATAATGTTATAGTTTCCGGCAGTAATACCTTAGCTGTATGGTCGAATTTTTTCTTCTTTCTTACGGCAACTTATAATAGTATTAATAATCTTAATGCGATTTCGAGCAATAAATTCCCTATATATGCTACCGGTTTGAGATTATCGAACAGTAAAAACTTGGCTTTTTTGGGGGCTGGGATTACAATTGAATCAATATTGAACTGTTCTAATATTCAAATGTCTATACAAGGAAGTATCACAAATTGTAGCATAATCAATAGCTCGAACTTAACTTTTCAGAATGTTAATTTACTAACTGTAACAAATCTTAATATAGTTAATTCAACAGGTATTACAATCAAAAGTGCATCTAATGCTTTTTTTAATATCTCATTATTGAAAATAACAAATTCAAATTTCACATTTTCAAATGTATCAGCTTATCTCAGAATCGCGCAGGCTCTTGTCAATAACTCTGCAACGTCTGCTCTTACAGTTGATACTAATAATTCTATTTTTTCATCAGTAGTTGTAACAAATACGATTACTAATAACGGAGATTATAATTCGTTCCGAGATTGTTCGGCGAAGGCCATAGTCAATGCACTCGGCGCAGACTATGCAATTTTCGAGAACGTTACTTATGTTACCACTGCCACAGATAACAGCGGAGGTACCGCACGCCAGTGGGTTCCGACAACAGATGCCGGCGGAAATTATTTGAAATAATTTTAATAAATTGAATATGAAACTTATCAATACCACAACAGGTACAGTTATTGAAATCACCGACGTAAATAACACTCTCAATCGCGTTGTTTTCGTTACGCAAGAATTCAACAGCGTGAAATCGCCTTGTAAGGCGAATTCTCATACTTATAATAATTTCAGCATCAATGCAGCTTATAACATTGAATCAGCCTTGATACGACTATGTTACGAAGCATTGAAATTGGAAGTATTTCCGACGTTCAAAGTATCGGAAAATGAGAACTGGCTGTTCCCGTTGCGTCCGATCCGCGTGTATATTCCGGACGGAATTGTGAAATCGGCAACAAACTCCGGCAATGCGCTCGGTCAATTGCTTATGGCAATGCAGTCGGATATTCCGGCTGAGTTCCGAAAAGCGACAGAAACAGGTGTAGTAACTTATCTTGAATTACTATTGCCGGAACATCGCGCAATTATGGAGGCATATCCAGAAATTATTTTAGAAGAAAAAGCTTAGAACTTACCGGCTTTTCTCATGATTTGCGAGTTCGCAGTCTTTTTAGCGTGCAGGGCATAGATACTTGTTATTTCAATAGAGCTATGCCCTGCTTGCTTTGCCACTTCATCATGGCTTATGCCGTCACGAAGCATCTGGATTATACCTGTATCGCGCAGGCTATACATGTGATATTCAGGTTTCAGCTTCAAATCTTTTCGGAGCTGTAACCATCTGCGACCTGCGTATTTTGTCTGTTTTTCATTCATACCTGGTTTCATTTTGTCCGAAAACGCACATTGATTTTCAGCATATTATAAATGCAACTTTTGTAATATTTGCATCATTTTGTGCCGATTTCATGCCGATATTGCGGCTATAATCTACTGTTTTTCAGTAGGCTTAATGATATTGTCAGTCAATATCTTCTTAATTTCGATTACTTCTTTCAATACTTTCCGAATATCAGTTTCTTGCTGTATAGACTTCTTATACTCTGCGATTTCTTCGCTAACAATGCTTTTTTGTTCTGTTGTTTCATATTCATTCGGGTATTCTTGAAATAATTCTTCAAGGCTCATTGGTAGTAACTTAGAGAGTATTTCTATCTTTTCGCTCGGCATCCTTCTTTCGTTTATATAATTCTGCTATGTGCTGGCTGAAATCTCAAGTACCTCACTTATTTGTTTTGACGTATAGCGTTTGAATTTTACAACCTTCTCAATATTAGCGGTATTCTATTTTACTTAATTTAGAATAATTCTTAATTAAGTAAATATTTACTTTAAATTTTGTTTTTACTTATTTAATTCCGTATTTAGCGATTAATTTAAACGTTTAAATTATTTCGCATGGACAAAGAAAATGAAAATAATCGGATTTGTAAAAGCGATTACACATCTGAAAATCTTCCGCCGCTTATTGCCGGGAAATATTTTGGTATCATTCCGCCGGATGGACGTAAGGACATGTTCAAATGGCTCAACCAATTCTTAGGGGAAATGGGCGAAATGAACTATCAGACTTGGAAAGGACGGTTTCATAATCCGAAATTAATTCCGACAAAAAAACAAGGAATGATTATCGCAATAATGGAAGATGCGCTTGCGCTGCAACTGTATAAGTTAGCAGAATCAACAACAAAAGTAATATCCGATGCTTCGGAATTGCAAGTGAAAATAAGAAAAGCAATATCCGAGTATGAGCAAGAGTAAGCACGGGAACAGCTGCGAAATTTGCGGCGAAAAAGGCTTTTGGTCAGCCTTATTACAAAAGCTATTGTGCGACAAGCATCGTGCTAAGTTAATTTTTGCTTTGCTGTTTGGCGGAGGCGGTATTGCACTATTTTTTATATATGTATTATGAGCATCAAGGAACTTATCAATCAGATTATCAGTGAAATTCCAATTTATAGGTACCTGGAAACATCCTATGAGTTAGCTCGCATTGAGTTGCAGGCTGACTTGAAAAAGTGGGAGATTACCTATAATCTATACCTTGAAAAACAAGGTATTAATCCAAAAGAATATGAAGAATAACATCCATAATATTATGTTATTCAAAGGAGTTACGCTTGAAGAAGCTGCAAATGCTCTCAAAGTTACACGCAAATTTCTATTGCGTATTATACAGGGAGAGCTTATTCCTGACTTGACTCTTGCAATCAATATCAGCGAAGTTCTTGCTGAATCGGTCAATTCTATTTGGTCTAAAAATGAACAAGCCTCTTTACTTGTCATATTGAGCCGAGTTGCCAACATTGCAAATGTGCCTGATTTTTCAATGAAATCGAAACTTCGTAAACGCTATCTTGTTTCTTCAAGATACGCTTTTTGTTATATAGCAAATCGCGATACCAAAGCTTCGCTTTCTGAAATTGGAAATCTTATAGGAATAGACCATTCGACTGTGCTATACGGCTTGAAACATAGCTTTTTGCCAGAAGTTTCTGAAATTATTACGACTTACTATGCCTTATTCTCACAACCAAACACGCAAAAAAATGAAACCTCTCAAAATAAAGTCTCAAAACACGCATAACTATTTCGTATTTGTGAAAGCCGATTCCGAGATTGATGCAGAATGGGCAAATATATTTGAGCCAAAAGAAATTGAAGCTCAAATCGACGAAAAAAAGGCTGTTATCAGAATTGAAGATTATCACAAAATCCATTTCAGCATGTTGCAATTGGTAGAATTCATTATCAAACTCTGTTTCGGAGTTGATATTTCCGAATTCAAAAAGTTACTTGTTAAGAAATACGGCTCTGAAATTCAGACACATGATATTTATTTTGGCTTATACAAATTAATTGAAATCGAATGATACAGGTATCCACCATAAACCACTTGAAATCAATCGTCAAGATTGAAGATGTCGTCGGCGATTTCATTAATTTGCGGCGAAAAGGCACAGCACATCTCGGACTTTGTCCGTTTCACAACGAAAAAACCCCGTCATTCTCGGTATCTCCGGCAAAAGGCATCTACAAATGTTTCAGTTGCGGCGAAAGCGGCAATGCGTTCAGTTTCGTAATGAAACACGAAGCAATGAATTATCCGGAAGCAGTGAAATGGATTGCGAAAAAATATAACGTTCCCGTTGCAGAATCAGAATCCTCCGACGATGCCGCTCGCCGAACGCACAAGGAAAGCCTTGCAATTGTTACTGAATTTGCACAGAAAGTCTTTCTACATTCGTTCGATAAATCCGCAGCACACCAATATATGAGCATTGAGCGCGGTTTCAATGCTGAAATTTTGCGCGATTTCAATATCGGCTATGCGAAAGATGATTGGCAATTCCTGAGCGTTGCCGCACTTAAACGCGCATACAAAGCTGAATTATTGACGGAAAGCGGACTTTCCGGAACCAAGAAAACAGACGGCTCACTATATGACCGTTTCCGAAATCGCGTTATGTTTCCGTATTTCGATTTATCCGGAAAAGTTATCGGTTTTACAAGCCGTATTCTTACCGCCGACAAAAGCGAAGCGAAATACATAAACAGCTCAAATACAGAGCTTTTCGACAAAAGCAAAATACTTTTCGGCTTATTTCAGGCAAAAAAAGCGATTGTTGCCTACGATGAGTGCTTCTTAGTTGAAGGCAATACCGACGTGATGCGTTTCCATCAGCTCGGCATTGCGAACACCGTTGCCACATCCGGAACCGCTCTGAGCACTATGCAAGTGAAACTGATTCAACGCTTCACATACCACGTGATTCTGCTGTTCGATGCCGATAATGCCGGCAAAAATGCGGCAATGAAAAGCATTGACAAGTTTCTTTCCGAAGATTTCGTGGTTAATGTTTGCATCCTGCCCGAAGGCGAAGACCCGGACAGCTTCGGTAAGTCGCGCACAAAGGATGAAGTGTTGAATTATATTCTTGAAAACAAAGTTGATTTCTTTGAATTTCAGGCGAAAACGCTGTTGAACGGCAGCGTTTCCGCAAAAGATATTGTGAAAGTTGCCGAAACCATTGCAACCTCAATTTCATTCATTGACAATGAAGCCGAACGTATTATTTTGAGAAAAAAACTTTCTCAAAAATTCGGCATCGAAGAAAAGCTCCTTGACAAAAAAACTGCAAAACTTTCCGAAGAAAAAGAATGCGTTATAGGCTTTTTTGCCTGGGAAGAAGCGAAGGAAGCTATCAAGGAAAAGAATGTTGCAAATCTGGTTTTTTCTAATGATTTCGTTATTGAAAAGCATTTCAATAACGAACTTAACACTGTCGGATTCACAGAAAATACAGCTTATTCATATTTCAATGAGCTGCATAAGCTTACGAAAAATATTAGCGTTTCAGAATCGCTTGGGCAATTTGATTTGATTGATACAAACGGAGAAACGAAGCTTTTGAAACTTTTCAAGCAACTTATTTCAGTTGGGTTTAACCTTGAGATTACATATTTCAATGAGATCGACGATAAAGAAGATACTACTTCATTCATTGACTTCTATTTTGAACTGCAAATAGGTTCAATCAAAGGTAGTAATGATAAGTCTAAGAAATCAGCAATTGAGAAATCCGCAGAAATAATATCATTCTTATCTGAGACTGAGCGGATGTTAAAAATTAATCATGTTGTTTCAAGATTCAAAAGTAATGGATATGTCATCAATCAAGGCGATTTCAAAAAGATCGTTTCAGATTATCTCAAAGAGAACCAACGTTCCGATAATAAGGAAGTTACCATATATGCGAATAATCCGCACGGATTGACGAAAGAACAGCTCGAATCGCTTGACAAATACGGCTTGTTTGAGAAAGATAATCAGTTGTTTTTCGAGGAAAAAAGCGGCGGTTCTGTTCCTTATTCTAACTATATTATTCGCCCGCTCTTCCATATAGAAAGCATCAACGAAACGCGCAAACTATTTGAAATCATAAATTTCAAGAACGAAAAACAGATTATCGAAGTTGATATTGAAAGCATGGTCAAGATTGACAAATGGCAAATATTCTGCGAAAGTAAAGGCAATTTCCTTTTTTGGGGAGACAAAACGAAATTCACTCGATTGAAACAACGCCTGTATGCCGATACGAAATTTTGCAAGAATATCGAAAACTTAGGCTGGCAAAAGCAAGGTTTTTGGGCATGGGCGAACGGAATTGTGTATGAACGTCAGTTTGTGCCTGTGGACAGTTACGGAACTGTAACCGTCCTAAATACGAATTATTACATCCCTGCATTTTCGGAGTTGTACAAACATGATAGAACAGTATTCAAGGCTGAGCGCAAATTCGTTCGCAAACCGCAAGACATTTCGTTTTTTCAATGGTCTGAAAAGTTCATTTCTGTCTATGGTGAAAATAGCAAACTATCTACCTGCGCACTGCTTACGTCTGTGTTTTCGGATTATATTTTTTCGATTACTGGGAACTTGCCTTTGGTAAATTTTTTCGGTGTGAAAGGCACCGGAAAAACAGAACATGCCAAGAGTCTGCTTAACTTTTTCGGAGATGAGCAGAACCTGCTCAACATTCACAAAGGCACGGAATATGCCGCCGCAGTGCACATGGAGAATTTCAAAAACGCATTTGCATTGATTGACGAGTATAAGAATTCGTTAGACATCAATAAGTTGGAATATCTGAAATCTATCTATAACCGCGACGGACGTGTGCGCGGTTCAATCAAGGCAGGAATTAAGACCGAAACGACACAAGTTAATTCCATGGCATTACTGTGCGGTCAGGAAATGCCGACGGCGGATGTCGCCTTGTTTTCGCGTCTTGTTTTCCTCCCTTACTATAATCCGGAATATTCGCAAACGCAAAAAAACAAGTTCAATGAACTGAAAGCGATTGAGAAAAAAGGATTAACACACTTAGTTGAAGAGCTGCTCGGATTCCGTTCGCTTATTGAAAAAGAATACGAACAAACGTTCTACGATGTTGAGAAGGATTTGTCGGAGCAAGTATCTTCGTCGGTGGACGGGCGATTGATTAAGAATTATGCGATTCTTATAGCGACATTCAAGATATTGGAATCGCGCGTGAGTGTCGCGTTCAAATACGAAGATGTGTTTCAACTCTCACTGAATCGCATTCGTGAGCAATATACGATTATGAACAGCTCCAACGAAGTCAGTGCATTCTGGGAAAGCCTTGTATCTCTTGCCGAACGCGGCATAATTCGACACGGCGATAATTACCGAATCATTGACGAAATCTTCATCACCTTGCTTGTGAAGAATGGTGCATCAACGGAAGAAAAGAGATTTGATTTCTCAGGCTACAAAAACGGAAGTAAGCAAATATTGTATCTGAAAATGAGCACAATCTATAATTATTATGCCGAACTGTGCGCAAAAACGCGACAAGAAATTATGCCGAAACGCTCGCTTGAATATTACATCGAACACAGCAAGACCTTCTTAGGTCGCTCGAAAAGCACACGCTTCGACAACGTAACCACAGGTTGGGCATTTGACTACGATATGCTCGGCATTGACCTCAGCAGCCGTAACGATACACTGCAACCATATCACGAAACTCCGCAACCACTTCCTAACTATGAACCAAAAGATGATAATTCACCATTCTGATATTGAACAAATTACACACGGAAGCCTGTTCAGCGGCATCGGAGGCTTTGAACTTGCCGCAGAGCAGCACTCGGGAACGTCATAGTTCCAGAAGTAGCAGATAGAATTTTTCAATCAATTATTTTCAAACAATACATTTTTCAATCATGCAAAAATCAAAAATCCAATGGACAGATTACACGTGGAATCCCGTGTGGGGTTGCTTGGGCGGATGCAACTACTGCTATGCACGCGGCATAGCGAAGCGATTTGCGAAACCTATTGCAGAGCGTGAGGCTACGCTTAACAAAAGAAAAAACATATTTGAAGATGTAGCGAGATTTACACCTACAATGTTAGACCATAGACTGTTTGCGGAATTTCCGAAAAAACCTTCGCGTGTGTTTGTTAATTCAATGTCTGACCCGGCATTTTGGAACAGAACTATACGCCGAGCAGTTCTTGACCGCATTCATTTCAATGAGTCTCATTCTTTTCAGATGCTTACGAAATTCCCGCAAATATTAGAGTTTGATTATTACCCGCCTAATTTATGTTTTGGCACCTCGTGCGAGAATCAGGAATCGGCAGATATGCGCATTCCGGCATTATTGGAACGTCCGGCGGCTTTGCATTTCGTTTCTTTCGAGCCGCTTACGGGGCATGTGAATCTGAAAACTGAATGGACAGAAAAAATTAAATGGGTAATCATCGGCGGCATGTCAGGCACGAAAGCCACACCGATGCGCATGGAGTGGGCTGAATCACTAATAGAAGAGTGCGAGATGTTCAATATACAGGTATTCTTCAAGAGTTGGGGCAAGTATGTTCCGATAGAGAATCTGACTGTAAAAGAGCGCAATGCAATTATGTTGAAACCGCCAAAAATAACCGGCGAATATTGTTACAATGCCTCTGAACAAGTCAGCTATGAGCACGTGAGAGGGTTTGAGTATCGTAATTTCCCAAAATAATATATCTGAAATCATGGAAAAAAAAAAAATGAGAAACGTTGTGATTATTCCCGAAGAAAAAATCGATCATCCACAGCATTACGGCGGTGCTGATAATGTGTATGAAGCAATCAATGTTATTGAAGCTTGGCAATTGAGCTTTTGCCTCGGCAATGTGCTGAAATACATTTCGCGTGCCGGAAAGAAGGGTCCCACTCTTGTAGACCTCCGAAAAGCGCAATGGTATTTGGTGCGGGAAATCAGACGCATAGAAAAGGATTCAATTAGCGCCTAACGCAAAATAATAGCTTACGTGCCGAAATATCCGCACGTAAGCTAAGAAAAAGTTAAAAAGTTTAATAACGGATAAAAGTATCTAAATAGCACAAAAGCAAGGCATTAACGGCTATTATATGTTATCGGTATTTTTATCATAATATCAATCTTTTATGAAAATTAATATAGAAAATCAAACAGTTTTGCAAGCAAATATATTAGTAGATGCAATCGAAAATTTTTTTTTAAAAAAATCGGCAGAGTTTGAAAAACTAACTTATTATTCTTCTTCTTATGAAATATCAAAAAGAACATTTAACGAATACAATTTAGATGAAATGATAAGGAACTCCGATATATTCGCTTTTTCTGCAATGTTAATCAAAGATTTAGTTGAACTAACAATTTATAAAAAATTATACAAACTTAATTTAGAAATAACGAAAGAATATCATAATAAAATCGGGGCATTACAACATAGAGAATGTCATTCTGAAATAGAATTTGTTGAAAAAGTTTATAAATTCATTAAACCAATAATTGCTAAAAAATTAGAACTATATTTAATCAAATATAATTTCGTAGAAAAATGTGTTTGGATTGATGAATTTAAAAGTGATTTTTCAAGTTTAATAAAATTATTTGATAATCCTATTTGATTACCGATAACGGCAAATAATAGCCGTAATGCCCATACTAAGCTCACTCCACTATCTTCAAGCCTCGCCAACTCGGCGGGGCTTTTTTTGTGTATTTTGTTTTTGTAATTTTTGATATTTTTATTTTCGCGTTCAAATTATAAAATTCGCCGGCTACACCGGCTACAGCTCCGACAAAATGTAAGTTGTTAATATTTAATATATTATATTAATTAGAATACTAATAACTGAAGCTATTCTGAAGCCGCTGTAGTTTTAGTAATTAAATACAAACATGTCTGAAATAGTTTTGTAGTTTTTTTAAGTTTCAAAACTACAGGTTTTTTACATGTATTTCAAATGTCTAAGCGTTTTTAATCCTTATTTTCAGATAGTTGTATTTTTGTAGTTCTTGTAGCTGGCGTAGGTGCACTTTTAAACTATTTTATAGAAACTAAAATAAATGTTTTTGTTGGTGTTTTAAGTCTAATAATTACTACACAATAAATCTATATTTTTGGGGATCGTTACATACAACTAAACTTGTTAATAACTCACAATAACTTTGCGTTTTGAGATGCTTATTTATGCGTAAATTTGATTTGAATTTCAAATACGCAAAACATGATAATTCAAGCCACCATTCCTGTTCGCCCACACTTGAAGAAGTATATCGTCAAGAAGTTCAAGGCGCAACACATCATCAAGATCTCACACCACAGTATTTTCGGTAAGTTAGTTGTGAAAAGCTTTTCGGAGCACTTTGCGCGTGCGCGTGAAACTTCCGCTTTTCGCTCATCCATTTTCATTGAGTTCGACCATGAATTTGAACTCACACTCTCTGCCGGTAATATATACGACTTCAATTCGTTGGTCGAAGATATCTATCGGCAGGAGCTAATTCAATATGTGATGCATGAAAAATTATGGAATCCGCACTTCGAGCGAAAGCGTTCAATTGAGACGTTCAATTCGTATTTTGGCATCACCGAAGATGACATTGCACTTGAAACCATCATAAAATTCATGCAAAGAAGTGCGGAGGACAGGCATTACTTTGATTTTCAGAACTATAAAAAATAAAATACGTTTTGTCCTCTGCTATTATTCATTATCTATACATTACAAAATGAGTATCTCCCAAAAAAAAAGAAACAGTTTTCAGCCAGCAATTAGAATTTACTATGCCGAACAAAAAAGAACAGACCCGGACATCGAACAACTGACCGATAACGGAAACGGAAACTTCTCAGCGGTATTTGCGCCTGCAAAAGATTGGAAGCAGATTTTTGCAACTATCGGTTCAATCTCAGTTTCTACAAAAGCAAGCCAAAGCGACGAAGGCAAAATTTATGAGCACGAAATTACATTTTCTGCTCCGGGCGATGACATTGAAACGCTCTTAGAATTAGAATCGCTTCTTAATATACCTCTTATAATAAGGTGTGATTTTGCAGAAGTCGTTCCGAAATTATTCGGAGACCTGATGAATTTCTGCTTTCTTGAATTTGATAAAACTAACGAAGGTTATATCTCCGGAACTGATTTAATTTTGAAGTTCGCATCAGAGCACGATGCACTCACCCTTATAACCGATTAGAAAAAACGTCCTTTTTTCATACTGTATGAATTCTGAATTTTGCAATTTCTAATAGTGTATCACTAATAATTACTGCATGAAAATCGGAATACCGACAGCTCTATCAAAAGGAGTTTGGGCAATATCACCTGAGGTTGCATTTGTTTATGGAAGTTTCGTATCAAGTTTGCTTGCTGGTGAAAATGTCCAAATGGACGTGATAGCCGAATCTCCTTATACAACCGTTGCTTCTGATTCTTCCGGAACGCAAAAGCGCGTTCGGGTAATTCCTATCAAAGGTCCGCTCACTAAAGAAACTCAGATGTGCGGCCCTATCGGCATGGCTGAAATTGGAAACCAAATCATGCGTGCTGATTCAAGTTTCGATATTGATGCGATTCTTCTGGACATTGATACGCCCGGCGGAACTGTGGACGGCACAATTGCCTTGGCTGAAGTAATCCGAAATACAAAAAAACCGATTGTCGCATTCGTAAACGGTATGGCGGCATCTGCAGGCATGTGGATTGCTTCCGCCGCCGACAAAATTATTGCTTCTACGAATTTCGATTCTGTCGGAAGTATCGGCGTAATGACTTCGTTCTTGGACATGCAACCGATGTGGGAAGCTGCCGGCGTGAAATTCCATACCTTACTTGCTGACCAAAGCTCTGATAAAAATAAAATGTTCGACGAAATTCGCGCAGGCAAATATACGGACTATATCAAGGAGCGACTTAATCCGTTGGCGGACGCATTTCGCACATTCATCCGCGAAAACCGTCCAAATATCACAGATGACATGCTTTCAGGAAAAGTCTATCACGCAAAAGATGTGATAGGCTCATTGGTTGATTCTATCGGCTCATTCGATGCCGCTATTGAATCTACTATTTCTATCTTTCCGAAATCTTTTTCTAATCAAAATAATCAAGCCATGAGTAACTTCCAATTCCAAACCGAAGAGGATGCACGCAATTGGTTTCAAAAAATGTTTGGTCTGAAACCTCAAAAAGAGGTCGCAGCTGAGCAATTGGAACAATTGAAAGCAGACCGATTCATTCAAGATTCTGAAATCGCCCATCTGACTAAGCAATTAGCAGAGGCAGAAGCCGACAAAACGGCAATGCAACAAGAAATCTACATGCTCGAGCAAAACATCGCCGCGTTGAAAAGCCAACCCGGTGCGCAAACTGCCGTAGCTACCAAAGCCACAGACGGTTATGTTGCTTCACCTACAGTAATTGATTTGCCGGAAGGTTCTTTCGCAGACCAATTCGCAGCGTTCAAGACTGTCTTAGATAACGCACGGAAATAACTCGAAAATTATACCATTATGGCAGACATAATCACCGTAAACGGCTTATCTGAGGAAGCCAAAAAGTATCAAACCCAACTCAGAATGTTGCCTTACTACATCTTAGGTGAAGAACTTGCTAAACAAGGGATCTCTCTGATGCAAGTGCGCGGCATTGATGTAATGATTCAGGCGCAACGTCGCGGCGACATGCTGCGCCCGTATGTTGCAGGTTTTATCGACCAAAATGATGATGCAATGCGTTTTCGTGAGGTAACTCTCGAAACGAAAACTGCATACATTTCTATGCAAGACAACATCACGAACTATGTTACGAAAAAGATGTTGAACCAACCGCAAGGCGGAACAGGTATTAACCAAACGAAAAAACATCCGTTCGAGGATCTCATAACTGCGAATGTTGTGAAAACCGCATCGGAAGATGCGTTGGACGCATTGTTCACGGGTGTGTATAATACAGGCGCTGTAACGCCGAGTGCGCAAGACTGCTTCGACGGTTTTGAAACAAAAATTGCTGACATGGTAACTGCCGGAGATATTTCCGCAGGAAACAAGAACCTCGTAACCACAGGTGCGATTGTTGCGCCGGTGGACGAAACGGACTTCACTGCGATTGAGCAAGTTGTAGCTTTCATCCGAAGCGCAAGCAAATTGTTGCGCCGCTCAGGTATGCTTTCATTGCCGCTTGGTATCTATCAGTTCATGATGGATGCGCTCGAAAACAAATACTCGGCTCGCGCTTGGGATTTGAACGGCGTTGAAAATTACATCAACCAAAAATCCGCATCGAATATTCGTTTGGTTACGTCTAACCACATGGGCATAGGCGACCGATTGATTCTGACCACACCCGGCAACTTGCATTTCGGTATGGACACCATGAGCGATCTTGACTTCGTTCAAGTGCGTAACGTTAAAACTGACCCAAACACCGTTCAATTCTGGTTACAAGCCGGATTCGGAACGCGAATATTCTCAATTCATCCGAAGGAATTCCAAGTGAACGACGGTTCATTAACTGCAGTCGCACTTTCCGGAGATTATACCGTGTAGCATAGGCGAGCCGAAAGGCTCTCCTTTTTTCCTAATTTCATAATTATTTACACATGAAAAAATTATCAGAATTCCACAGAAATATCTTAGCCATTGCCATGATTCTTATGCTTTTATGTTTGGCTGTCATCGACACAATGTTTAATACGTCGATATTTTCTGTATCAATGTATACCGTGACACTCGTGCCTTTGGTATCGCTCGCGAAAACTCCAGCTTGTAACATGGCAGGGGTTGCAACCATTGTGTATGTTATTCCGTTGGATGACATTGCTGCATTTCCAAGTATAGGCGCACTTGTTACCCCTGCCGACCTTGTGAAATATGTCGGCGATTTCTCGCTGAATGCGAATAAGTATTGGTACACGCTGTATAGCACGAAGGAAATGGGCGAACTCATTGCCGAAACCGACGGACCTACTGACGGAAAATTTTTTAGAGGCACTGTTACTGCTTTCCACCCGCGCACATCGGAAGATGCGGTAGGACTTGCAACGACCTTGAAAGATAGAGACGTAGTCGTTATCGTGAAAGAAGTTAGCTCAGGAAAATTAAGAGTTATCGGAACTTCCGATATACCTGCAACTGTTTCGCCGAGCGAAAACTCAGGAAAAGCGTATTCGGATGAAAAAGGTATTACCTTCACGTTTGAAGCTGCTTCCTGCAAAGCTCCAATGTTCTATTACGGTTCTGTTGTAACTGAAAATGAAGTTGTATATGCGCCTGTTCGTTTGGCTGTTGATGCTACGACCTTAGATTATAGTCTTGGTTCACGCGTTGTAGTCGGAGCAAACACTGCAAGCAAGATATTAGCTTCTGTTACGAACATGTCAGAAGGCGATGTTCTGCGAATTGAATTTGATGCACTTTCGGCTGAATCGTTGGCATTCTCCGGAGCATTCGGTGCAACTGCTACAATCGACGCGGCTGGCGAATGGTTCGAGATAACCAAATTCGATACTACTACCTACATCATCACCGGAGGAGATTTTGCGTAGTTGAATTTTTTATATCAGGAGGGACTTCGGTCTCTCCTATTTTTCTAACGTTCTAATTCATAACACAATGGCACAAAAACCGAAATATAAACAGTTGTTAGATACCTTCGAGAATGAAGGCAAATCGCATCCGAGTTACGATAAGAAACTCAAATTCTACAAGAATGCCGGCGTAGCTGACCGCACAGAAGAAGGAATGCACTATCGTATGCTTGTCAATGACATAGCCTATGTTGAACGCACATCTAAAAAAAAATCTTCCGAAAAGCCGAAAGCCATGTTGAACTTGAAAGCAGAGAAATCAGCTCAGAAAGTACAAGAGTTTCCGACACCGGAAACGGAAATATCGGAATCGGAAAGCGAGAAAGAAATCGTCTCCTAAGTTCTGAGTGGTCGAATCTGACATACAAGGAAAAACAAACATTTCTGAACAACGAAAGCCTTTTTCTCGTTGGGAAGAAGGCTTTTCTTGATAATACAAAACTGTATCGGGAGTTGAAAGCGTATCACGCGAAATTGAAACTCATAGCCGACGGCACTGAAAAACAGCAACTTGCAACACTTATAGTTGAAACAAACGAAACCATTCAATCAAATTGGAAATTAATTGACACACAATAATATATGGCAGTCTCATTCACAAAAATCAGCAACGGTAACGTTATTGCAAATATAGTGCCTTGAATTCTTATCCGCACATACCACAGAATGACAAAACATGAGTTACTGACAGACGTTATCGGCGATATTTCACAATCGCCGAAAGTCTTTTTCACGGAAGGCAGATGGAGCTCATACCATCTGCTCTCCTATTTGCTGTCGAAAACAGGAGAAGCGGATGTTTACATTTCAACATTTTCATACTCTGAGGAGTTCATTCGCACTGTAATGAAGTTGAAATCAGAAGGCTTAATTCGATTGTCATTTCTGTATGCAAATGTTGCTGTTAAGCGGTATAAGTCTGATATTAACAGATTTGTAACGAATGTTTTCTATGGTGTATTTGTCGGTAACTTTCACGAAAAAATGTTCTATATTAAGTCAAAAACTCACAGAATTGGTGTAATTCAGACGGCAAATGCAACTCCGAATCCTGCTTATGAGTCAGGTATTATTTTTTTCGGTGATGATGCCGATTGTATAATGAATCAATTCACCTCGTTAGATTTGAATTCTAAGATGATATGATTGAAGAAATTAAGAAATATGCAGGTTTATTTTTCAAGCCGCGCGAAATTGCATATCTGATTGATGTAGATGTAGATAACTTCATTGATAAGATTAACGATGACAGCACCGACGAACATCGCGCCTACTTTATTGGTATATTATCCGCAGAAGTGAAATTACGAACTGAATTAGTGGAAATGGCTGAATCCGGAAGCCCAAAAGCTCAGGAAGAATTAGCTCGAATTATTGTAAAAACAAAGGCGAACTTATGAAAATAGATCAAGTCATAGCCAAAATTCTTGATTCTTACAAGGATGAATCTGTTGTGCTCAACACGGCTGAAACTGAATATCGGAAGCGCATTGAGTTTATTATGGAAGAGAAATTGAAAAACATTGCTCTTTCAGATTTTGATCTTTATAAGCGTCTGAAAAAAAACGGTTTTCGAGGCGGATTCCCGGAGGCAGTACGCTACATTTCTGTTGCCGAACGGATTATTGCATTCGAAAAAGATCCAAACGGAGATCCGCATAGGACGTGGGACAGATATTTCATTTCTGAAGTTACGAAAATGGCTATTGCAAAAGCAATTGTGAACGGAAATGAGTATAACATGGCGTATGCAGTTAACATCTACGGTAAGCATAAGCTTACCGACAAAGAAGACACTGTTCGGTTGCCTTACGACCAGATTATTCCTTTTATGCCTGAAATTACTTCGGATGTCAGCGTATTGGGAATTGAACCTATAAAGAACTTAGAAGCTCGGAAAGCTGAGCTTATGAAAAAATACGGAATTATTCAAGATGCTGAAATATTGAAACATGGACGCACCGAAGTGTAAGAAGTTCTATATGAACAAGGCGCAACGGTATGTGCATACTATTGCAGCTCGAAATAATTATATCATTGCCTCTCGGCGGTTCGGAAAGTCCGAAGGCATTATCATGCCGCGATTATTACAGAATGTGCAGTCCATGCCGCGCTCATCGGGCGGGCTTATCGGCTCAACCTATAAGCAAGTTCTCACGCGAACTTTGCCCGCTACACTATTTGCATTGGAACGCCTTGGCTATCGCGAAGGGATTCATTATTTTGTAGGGCGAAAAGCCCCTAAGACATCCGGATTTGCCGATCCTTTTATAATGCCGCGTTCTTGGGATTATTTCATTCATTGGTATAATGGTTCGGTTAATCCGATTATCTCTCAAGATATTCCGTATTCGTCCAACTCTCTGACAATGGATTACTTAATCGGAGACGAGGCGAAAACACTGAACCGCGATAAGCTAATCAATGAAACACTTCCTGCTGTTTCCGGCTTGCCGCAATTCAAGAATAATCCTTGGCATACAGGCGTGATGTTCGTTACAGACATGCCCACGAACAAACGCGGATTATGGATATTGAAGGAAGAGCAGAACATGGACAAAGAACTGCTGACTGTGTTAGTAGGCATGATGCACAAGTATTTCCGCATGAAACTCGCAAATACAGGTTATGATACCAAGCCTATATTAGCATTGCGAAATCAGATAGACTTATTCCGAAAAGAACTTACATTGTATCAAGTATTTAATATCCTTGACAACCTTGAAATTGTCGGCGAGCGTTATGTTGCCGACATGCACCGAAATTTAACCCCGTTCGTGTTCAGAACAGGGCTATTATCACAGCAAATCAAAACCACAGAAGGCGCATTTTACGGCGCGTTGGATGAAAAAAAACATTACTATGATGCTGTGAATATTTCAAAACTGAACAAATTCCGCTCGGATTACGGCGATATTGATTGGAAAGTTGCTACAAATCATTCATTCTCATGCGAAGATGATACCGACATCAATCACAGCTTACCGTTAGTCATTGCTTCTGATACCAATATCAATATCAACTGGTTAGTTGTTGGACAAGCGGACTACCAAGAGAATAGGCTTAACACATTGAAATCATTCTTTGTCAAGTCTCCTGCGATGTTGCCGGAAGTCGTTAAGAAATTCACTGAATATTATTCGAGCCTCCCAAATAAGTCAGTCATATTCTATTATGACCACACATTCTTACAAGGTCGCTCAGGTAATTCAACAGAGACATTCTACCAAACTATATCGAACGAGCTTACAAAAGTCGGATGGATTGTAACAGAACAATACATTGGTCAAGCCCCGAAGCACGATGATAAGCACAAGGACATTGATGATGCTCTCAAGGGCAGACGCGGATTGTTACCTATGTTTAATCATTCTAACAATGAAGACTTGCTTACGGGCATGGAGAACACAGGGACACGCATATCGCCAAACGGTTGGGGCAAAGACAAATCAGGAGAGAAGACAGAAGATTCTTCTGAAGATCCAGTTGAACATCGCACCGACGGCGGCGATGCTTGGGATACTTTGTTCATTGGTTGTAACAATTTCAGAGTGTCGTCGGTACATTCGCATTTGTCGTTAAGCAATATGTTTCAATAAGATACTTTGGGCGAATACCGTGCTATCCGCTATATCTTTTTTCGCATACTCAAAAAGGATAACGCTACTATCACTATCGCAATTTCGCATTTGTCGTTAAGCAATATGTTTCAATAAGATACTTTGGGCGAATACCGT